>JAKAGP010000211.1 GCA_021825785.1 Nitrospirota bacterium | reverse complement strand
GCGCCCTTCTCATAATTGCAGGATATTCGCTCACCGACACGGTGGTCGTCTTTGACCGCATCAGGGAAAACATGCGCAGCATGCTCAAGGATCCTGTGGAAAAGGTGGTCAACAAAAGCATAAACGAGGTGCTCTCAAGGACGGCAATAACGTCCCTGACGGTGCTTTTCTCCTCACTTGCGCTCCTGTTCTTCGGCGGCCAGGTGATACATGATTTTGCGCTCGCCATTACGCTTGGGGTCATCGTGGGTACTTATTCCTCCTGGTTTGTGGCAAGCCCCATGGTCATAATGATAGGCGGCAAGAATATAAATCGCAGGCGCTGATGCCCTGCTCCGGACGATGATCCTGCCCCGGACGATGAACCGGCACGCCCATCGTCCGGTCGGCGGCTGGCACCCCGGAAGATCTTTAACGCACCGTCTTTCAGTCCGCCTTCCTTTATGGACCGTCCCTAGCCCGCTATGAATCGTCTATGGATAGTCCAGCGGGCCGACAGGGAATATGTCGATTACCTTTCAAGGGTTACCGGCATCTCCCCAGTAGTCGCGCGCATACTCATCAACCGCCAGCTAAAAACCCCGGATGCGGTGCGGAATTTTATGGGAGCCGGACTGGGAGGCCTTCCTGACCCTTTTGAGCTGAGGGGGGTAAAAGAAGCGGTAGAGATAATCAACAGGGCAAAATCCTCCGGCAGAACCGTGCTTGTTCACGGCGACTATGATGTTGACGGCATATCATCCACCAGCATCATGGTGGAGGCCCTCCGCCGCTACGGACTTCAGACCGGCTATTTCATCCCCAACCGCTTCGATCACGGCTACGGTTTCCACGCCGCGGGTGTGGAGCGCGCCCTTCAGGCGGGGGCCGGGCTTATAATCACAACCGACTGCGGGATCACGGCTTTTGAGACGGCGGAGCTGGCGGCCCAAAAAGGTCTTGAGGTGATAATCACGGACCACCATGAGCCGACGAGGGACGAGGAGGGCAACCCGCTTCTTCCTGCCTGCGGCGCCCTCATAAACCCCAAACTGCACCCTGGGGAAACCGAGCTTTCTGGAGCGGGAGTGGCCTTCAAGCTTGCCCAGGCCCTTCTTGGTGAGGATGCCCTTGCCTGCCTGGATCTTGCCGCTCTCGGCACCCTGGCCGACCTTGTCCCCCTTTCTGAAGAAAACAGGATAATCGCAAAGACGGGAATGGAGCTTATCGAAAAAAGCGGCCGCCCCTCTTTGCTGGCGTTAAAGGAGATAGCCGGCTGCCTTGGAAAGCCTATGGGCGCGCGCTCCGTATGTTTTGCTCTCATACCCAGACTCAACGCGCCGGGCAGGATCGATGACGCTTCCTTCGGGGTACGCTTTCTTCTTTTGCCGGAACAGGCGGCGGCCCTTGAGGCCGCGCGTGAACTGGACAGGATAAACAAGGAGAGGCAACGGTTGGAGGAGGCCGTGCACGTGCAGGCCAGGGCGGCTGTCGAGCGGGAAGGTTTCGATGGGGCGATCGTGGCTTCCGGCGAGGGCTGGCACAAAGGGGTCCTTGGCATAGTGGCCGCCAGGCTCTCGGAACGGCACATGCGGCCAAGCGCTGTCTTGACGGTGGAGGGCGATATGGCCAAAGGGTCCGCCCGGAGTATTCCCCAGTTCGATCTGTATGACGGCTTAAGCGAGCTAAAGGACATGCTTGTTGGTTTTGGCGGCCACAGACAGGCCGCCGGACTCAGGCTGAAGGCAGGCTCGGTGGAGGACTTCCGGCGCGCGTTTTCCGGCCTGGTTCGGCAACGAGTAAGCGAGTTCCGCGCCACATTAAAGATAGACGCCGAAGTCACCCTGAAAGAGCTGAGCCCTAACCTGGTTAAGGAGCTGGCCCGGCTTGAGCCGTACGGCTCCGGCAACCCGGAGCCCCTCCTGGGCGCAAAGAGGCTGCAGGTTCTGAATGCGCGGGTGGTTGGGAAAGGCCATCTTAAAATGAAGCTGAGGGAGGAAAAAGGCCACTTTCCGGTCGACGCCATCGGGTTTGATATGGCGGGCTCCCTCAAGCAGTTGGAGGAGTGCGCGGCAGTCGATGCCGTCTTTACCCCCGTCATGAATGAATGGGAGGGCGGGAAGACCCTCCAGCTTAATTTAAAAGGGATAAGGCCCTCCGCACCGTAAGAAGGAGCGTTTGGCTCAATCCGTCACTACACGGCGTTTATCAAACTGAAACATTATCGAACTCCTGCCGATGGTCATTTGAAGCCGCAAATATGTTAAAATTACATGTCGCGCGGATAAAACCGGGGGAAGTCGTTTCCTGTTCTTTGTTTTTAGCACACTTTAAATAGGGCGGTTAGCTCAGCTGGGAGAGCACCACGTTCGCAACGTGGGGGTCGAGGGTTCGAATCCCTTACCGTCCATTTTCCCTTTCCTTAAAGATTTTCTTTTTCTCTGGATAAAGATCGACTAACAGCCCCGAAGACCAAAAAAAAGCCCCTGGCCCCTGAATTTCCCGCTTTTCCAAAAAACCTTGCCCGTTTTGTGGCAAGCTACAGGGGATTGCAATTAAAAATCCCGAAATCCTGATAAGATTTAGTCAGGCGGCCACCCCGTCACGAATCGCGAAAAAAAGCCACGAAAAACAAAACACAATAAGCAAAGACTTTTTTTGATCCAGGAAAGGAGCGCACAAATGAAAAAGATAACCGCCTTTACGGGGATTCTTTTCATAGCTTTTTTCTTTTCCTTTTTTTCTTCCTTTATCCAGTCCGCCGGTGCGGCGGAGATCAAAAAAAACGAAAGCCCTGAAGCTAAGGTACTGAGGCTGCGGGACAGGCAGGTGATCAGCTTCGGGCAGATGATCAGGGAAATTGGCGGAGCGGACATCATCATTCTTGGGGAAAGCCATGCCAGTGAGGCGGACCACCGGGCGGAACTGGCCGTTATCGAGGCGCTGCATGCCTCGGTGGCTCCCCTTGCCCTGGGGCTGGAGATGTTTCGCGCCGGCAGCCAGAAGGACCTGGACGCCTGGGTGCAGGGTGACATACCTCAGAAGGACTTCCAGCTGGTCTATTACGACAACTGGGAACTCCCCTGGTCCCTTTACAAGGACATCTTTCTTTTTGCCAGGCAGGCCGGGATGCCGGTTTTCGGACTTAACGTGGACAGCGAGATAAGCAATAAGGTTTTTGAGCACGGGTTCGATTCCCTATCACCCGCCGAGAAAAAGGACCTGCCCTCCGGCATTACCTGCACGGTCGATGAGGAATACATGCGCTACATCAAGGAGATGTATCAATTCCACCAGGGGATGGGAGGCAAATCCTTTTATGATTTCTGCCAGGCGCAGATGCTCTGGGACTCGGTAATGGCGGCAAATATCACGGCCCGTCTCAGGAAAACACCGGGAGTGAAGATGGTGGTGCTTGCCGGCATGGGACACGCCTGGAAAAAAGGCATCCCGGCCCAGATAAAAAAAATATCGAATTACCGGTATGTGGTCGTGCTCCCGGGGATGCAAAACAGCGAAGCGGACCAGGACATGACATCAGATGAGGCGGATTATTTATTGCTGGGTCCGGACTGATAAGGCGCCACCGGGTTCCAGAGCGAAAGCCTCGCCATCTGCCGGGCAGGTTCGGACTTGCGTGAAGAGCCTGTTACCTCAAAAAAGTAAACCCGAGGTTAGTCTCCGCCGGGTTTTACTTTTCCGGTTCCTTCCGTGCCTGACCGGCTTATATGACGCAGACCTCTACCCTATCAGCCCCAGGGCCTTGCCAATCTTCTCGAAGGCCGCAAGCACTATGTCCAGATGCTCATCCGTGTGCGTGGCCATGTAGCTTGTCCTTATCAGCGCCTTGCCGTTGGGCACTGCGGGCGGGACCGCCACGTTGGCGAACACACCCTCTTCCTGGAGCATCAATATCATTTTAAATGCGGCCTCGCTGTCGTCCAGCATGACAGGGACTATGGGGGTTTCCGTTGGCCCGATCTCATATCCCATAGCCTTGAACCCGTCTATCATCTTGTGTGTGTTCTTCCAGAGCTGTTCAAGCCTCTCCGGTTCGCTGTCTATAATGTCCAGCGCGGCGCTTACCGCGGCTACGGAAGCAGGGGGAGGACTTGCGCTGAATATCAGTGAACGCGCGAAATGCTTTATGTAATGGATCACTTCTTCGGAGCCCGCCACAAAGCCGCCTATCGAAGCCAGGGATTTGGAATAGGTGCCCATTATAAGGTCTACCTCATTTTCCAGCCCGAAGTGCTCCGCGGTGCCGCGGCCTGTCTTGCCCAGCACCCCTATGCCGTGGGCATCGTCCACCATGACCCTGGCGCCATGCCTGTGCGCGGTCCGGACTATCTGCGGCAGTTTTGCAATATCTCCTTCCATGCTGAATACCCCGTCCACAACCACGAGGGCGGCGCTCCCCCCGGAAGCTCCCAGCACCCGCTCCAGGTCGTCCATCTCGTTATGGCGGAATTTTTTCACCTCGGAGTAGGAGAGCCTGCAGCCGTC
>JAKAGP010000210.1 GCA_021825785.1 Nitrospirota bacterium | reverse complement strand
GTTTACCCTGATCCCAAGCCCCGCGCACCTTTCAATGAGTTTTTTTGCCCCCGTCAGCTCCGGCGCGATAGTGATTATCCTGATGATGTCCTCAAAGCCGCCTATGAGCCTTTTCAGGTTCAACAGCGTTGCGCTTTTGAAGCTCGCGCTGTCAAGCGCCCCGCACCTTGAAGGGTTGAGGAAAGGCCCTTCCAGATTTACGCCCCCTATTTTTATTCTTCCTTTTTTTTGTTTTTCTTTCCTTTTCCCCTTTTCCTGTTCCATTTCCGCCATCGCCTCTTTGACCGCCCTCATCTGCGCGCGCATGGCCTCCGTGTCTGCCGGATATATCGCGGGGTATATGAGCCCGGTGCCTTTTTCTTCGTGAAGGCGCGCCATCCTGAGGACCAACTCCGGGTTTTTTGTTCTTGTATCGTATGGGCCCATGCCGTGCGCATGGAGGTCTACAAAAGATATTTTCATCTTCATGTTTTTGTTTTTTGCTTTTCTTTTTCTTTCCCTTTTCCTTTTTTGTCCCCGTCAGCCGCCATAAAAGGTGGCTTTTGGGCGATCTCTTTGAGTTTCCTTGGTGTTAGCGCTGGGGTGATCTTGAAGCCGGGGTGCGCGTACCCGTCATTTCTTTTTATCAGAAGCCAGCCGTTTGGCGTCCTGCCGCCCTTCATCCTGGCAAGCGCGAAGCTCCCTTTTAGTTTCCTCCCATGGAGGGTGAACTCTATAATGCCTTCTTCCGGACCGCCTTTTTCAATATCGAACTCTCCGGTGTCCCAGATGATTACTTCTCCGGCCCCGTACTGGCCCTCGGGTATTACGCCTTCCCAGCGGCCGTATGAGAGGGGGTGGTCCTCCACCATCACGGCAAGCCGCTTGTCGGCGGGGTCCATTGAAGGGCCTTTGGGCACCGCCCAGCTCTTGAGCACACCTTCCATTTCCAGCCTGAAGTCATAATGAAGGCGTGACGCGTGGTGTTCATGCACTACGAATATGGCCATCTTTTAAAAAAACCTCACCCCTGCCCCGACTTGAGGAGCACAAGCAATATTGTGCCTGCTGTAAAAAGTATAGCTCCAAAAAAGGCCCATATGGCACCGGGCTCCCGGCTTACCTCCAGGTAGGCCGCGGGGTAGGGGTCCATGCTCAGTTCCTCAAGGTAGATCCCGTATCCACGGAAAAAGACGGGATGGTTTGGGGACAGGACCCCGCGCTTAAGGACATTTTTCTCTCCGGAAAGCAGTTCCACCTGGGCGGTTGGTTGTGGGCCGGCCTCCACCTTGCTCAGAAATATATCGAAGCCTGGAAGCCTGGCTTCCGCGCCCTGGGGCAACTGCCCCATGATCTTCGCGGCCCCAAGCGAGCTCATGAGATGTGCAACCAGTATCAAAAGAAAGCCTGCATGGATGATCTGCGGGGCAAGCAGGGTAAGAAGGCCGCCCTTCTTGCGCTTTATGGATTCCACGCTGCAGCAGAGGGTGTTGACCGTTAAAAAGGCCAGCAGGCATACGGCGGCCCAAAGCCACCAGGTAAGCGCAAGAGGGCCGCGGGTAAGCCACAGGTAAAGCGGGAACGCCCCGTTCATGGCGCCCGCAACTTCTTTGTTTTGCTCCATGAAAAAGGAGCCTGTAAGCAGGGCGGCTATTTCCAGCCCCATAAGCCATACGGCCAGCCTTTGGGATATCAGGACATCCCAGGAATTTTTTTTGTTGATGGAGGACCTTCTGTTAATAAAAAAACCCATTTTAAATTAAAAAGTATGGGAGCTTTTCATGAGAAGCCCCACTCCAAGGTATGTGAACAATACCAGGACAAACCCGATCACCCCTGCGTAGGCAGTGTTCTTCCCGTGCCAGGAGGGGCGTAGGCGCAGGTGCAGATAAAGACTGTAATAGAGCCAGAGTATCGAGGTCCAGAGCTCTTTTGGGGTCCACAGCCAGTATGACCCCCAGGCAAGGTATGCCCATACCCCGCCCGCTATCATCGCGATGCTGAAAAGCAGATAGCCTGAAAGTATGAAGCGGTACTGGCTTTTTTCAAGCGCCGCCTCCCGCTGCCCAAGATATATCACCCCCAGGACCGCGCCAATGCCAAAAAAAGCGTAGGAGAAAAAAGAAAGCCCCACATGCAGTTCAAACCAGTAGGTGCTAAGCACCGGGGGAAGGACCCCTTCGAACGGGCGGGCCAACATGGCAAATAAGGTGAAAAGTGCGGCCATCGCCCCTATCAGAATCCTGAAAGACCTTTTTCCTCTCTCCTGGGCTGCATGAAACAGGAAGGAAAAACCCGCCAGGCTTGCGGCAAGCAATATAAGCGTATCGTGCGGGCCTACCAGAGGGACCCTGCCAAGCCTCATGCCCCTTGCCACCAGGTACGCCGCTTGCGCCAGGCACCCGGCAAATAAAAAAAATCTTTTATAAAGCCCCGTTAAATAAAGAGGCACCGAAGCCCAGGCAAGCCACATGAGATTCGGGGTCATTCTTCTGCCGGGAAGACCTTGCCGGGGTTCAAAAGCCCCTTGGGGTCGAACACGTTTTTTATCTGCCTCATCAGGTTAAGTGAAGCGGGTTTTATCTCCATCCCGATGAAGGGCTTTTTTGTGAGGCCCACCCCGTGCTCCCCGGAGATGGTGCCGCCCAGCTCAAGCACCTTTGCGAACATCTCTTTAAGTATGGGGGTGACATCCTTTTTCACGGGCGGCAGCAGGTTTACGTGCAGGTTGCCGTCCCCCGCATGGCCGAATGAGGCTATCGGCACTGCCGTCTTTTCAGCCAGCGCCTTTAACTCTGAAAGCATCCTGGCTATATTGCTTCTTGGCACCACAATGTCCTCGCTTATTTTGTGAGGGCATAGATGGTAAAGAGCGGGTGAAACGCCCCTTCTTGCCTTCCAGAGGGCTTCCCTTGCGTCTTCGTCCTCAGCCATCGTGACCTCCGCGCCCAGTTTGCCGCAGATCTCTATAACCTGTCCGGCCTCCTCTTTTATGGCTGCCGGATGGCCGTCCAGCTCAATAAGCAGCAAAGCCCCGGCCTCTACGGGCAGCCCCACCGGGCTCCAGCCCTCAACGGCAACCATGGAGTCCTTGTCCATTATCTCTAGCGTACGGGGGATTATCTTTGCAGCGATAATGCGCGATACTGCCTCACCCGCCAGGGCCGCATCGCTGAATACGGCAAGCAAGGTTAGGACATCTTCAGGAAGGGGAAGGGTTTTAAGGCGGATCTTGGTTATGGCGGCCAACGTCCCTTCTGAGCCGGTCAGCAGCCTTGCCAGATCGTAGCCTACCACCCCTTTTGGCGTCTGCGCTCCCACCGTTATAAGCTCCCCTCCGCAAAGGACCGCTTCCAGTTGGAGGACATAGTCTTTTGTGACGCCGTACTTAAGGGCGCGGGGCCCTCCGGCGTTTTCTGCCACATTGCCGCCTATTGTGCAAAACTCCAGGCTGGCAGGGTCGGGGGGATAGAACAGCCCGTAGCCGGCCAGGTCCCTCTGGAGCCTTCCGTTCACCACTCCAGGCTCCACAAGGACGTTTAAGTTTACGTCGTCCACTTCGAGTATCCTGTTCATGCGCTCGAAGCTGAGGACTATGGCCCCACTGGAGGGCACCGCTCCGCCCGTCATGCCGCTTCCGGCCCCTCTCGGGACAACGGGGATTTCGTTTTCCCAGGAGTAGCGCATTATCTTTATCACCTCTTCGGTGTTCCGGGGCCAGGTCACGGCAGCTGCGGCCCCCTCAAGCCCGGAGGCATCGAAACCATATGCAAACAGGTCCTCAGACGCCGTTGAATAGCGTTCTATGTCTAATTGAATGGGTTTGGACATTTTTGCCTTTTACATTTTTTATGAGGACATACAATTTTAGTTGATTAAGGTAACGGGAGGCAACCGTTTACGAAATCCCCTCTCCTGCTTTTTTGTCTCTTTCTGTTTAAGCTTAAAATTATAACATCCCGTTTTTAAATTATTTTTTCGTCCTGAGTGTCCAAGCGCATTCATGAACAGCCGGTCTGTTTTTTATGCCTGGGCATCGAATGCAGGGACTTTTTTGATTTATCATCGTTGGCTCGCTCGCCGCTCCGAACATACATTCTCTTCGATACCAAGATTCTCCCAGTACATTAATATAAAGCCGAAATAGCTTTTTTTGCATGTTTCAAGCGGATAATGTGCGTCCACTGGTTGCCGGTAAATTCATGCCAGAGAATCCATTCTGCCTCTCGAACCTGAAAAGGGTATTGACTCCCGCCATGAGATAAATATAATCTTATCAACCTCTCAAATGCATTCCAACGGGGATGGGCGCAGCAAGAGCGACCGCTTAAGCGCTGGCATATTCCTTTCCAGGTAGGGGAAGAATTGTACTATTATGAGGGAGAAATGCCGTCAAAGATGATAATCCAATCGCTCAATGCCGGCCTTCCCGCAAGAGAGCTGTTCTTTGGGAAAGAGATCATAACGGGCATTTGCAAAAAGCCAGTTATGGCTCCAGTGCATCTCAGAAAG
>JAKAGP010000209.1 GCA_021825785.1 Nitrospirota bacterium | reverse complement strand
CAGAACGACCTGCACCAGGACCATTACGTAGTGTCCTCGGAGGGGATGAGGGCCTTCAAACAGGCGAGCATTCTGGGCTATGAGATACCATGGAACAACATTACCTTTCATACACAGGCCTTCATAAAACTTGAGAAACAGCATGTAGAGAAAAAAATCGACGCACTGAAAGCATACAAATCACAGAGTGAAAGAAGCTATGCCACAGAGGACTTCATCTGGAGCCTTGTGAAAACGAGGGGCTTGCAAATAGGCTCCCAATACGCCGAAACCTTCGAGGTGATACGATGGGTGATATGATCACGGCAATGGTAACGGGGGGCGGCGCGCCCGGCACGGCAGGCACGATTTTCGCGCTGAGGAATAATCCTGACAATGCGGGGCTCCGAATCGTGACGACCGATATAAGGGACCACGTGGTTGGGAAATATCTCTCCGACGCATTTTATACGGTCCCCCAGCCGGAGGATGACGACTACGTAGGCCGCCTGTCAGACATTGTCCGCAGGGAGAATATAAAGGTCATAATACCGCAGACAACAAGGGAAGTGGAGACCATTTCGGAATATGAAGGACATTTCCGCGGATTGGGCGCGCGGGTGATTGCCTCGGAGTATAAATCCGTAAAAGAGGCCAATGACAAGTCCGCGCTCCTGGCCAGGGCGGAAAAGACCGGAATACCATTCCCATTGTATGTGCTGACCCGGTCCGAGGATGAATTTGTCACCGCGGTCAAAGGTCTCGGATACCCGGCAAAAAAGGTAGTCATCAAGCCGCCCGTATCAAACGGGATGCGGGGCCTGAGGATACTTTCCGGGGAGCCGTGGAATGTCCGAAGGTTTCTGGGGGAGAAACCGGATGGGACCGAGATCGATCTCGATAATATCCTTAAAATACTCCGAAACGGAATATGGCCGCCGCTTCTTGTATCCAAATACATGGAAGGAGCCGAGTACACGGTGGATGTTTTCAGAAACGGAAGCGGCGTTGTAGCGATCCCCAGGCTCAGAAAGAGCATCCGGAGCGGAATAACATTTGAGTCGCACGCCGATTACAGGGAAGACATGATGGAATATTCCAGAAAACTGGCGGATGCCTGCGACCTCAAGTATTGCTTCGGGTTCCAGTTCAAACTCTCCAGGGAAGGTATCCCGAAATTGCTCGAGTGCAATCCGAGGGTACAGGGGACAATGGTCTTCAGCGCCTTCGCCGGATTCAACATGATATATTATTCCGTGCAGGAAGCCCTCGGCCGTGCGGTCGACACCGGCAATGTCACGCTCAGGCGGAATATACATTTTAAAAGATACTGGGGGGGGATTGCGTCAGGCGATGGCGTGTTCATCGGAAGAGTTTAAGTCCCTGTTATCCCGGAGAAAATACATTTTCCATGTGCACACCACGTACACGGACGGTTCGGGCACAGTCGAAGATTATTTTGAATATGCGTCGCTTCACGGATATGAGTCGATTGTATTTACGGAGCATGTAAGAATGAATATGTCCTATGATTTTGACGCCTTTCTGGAGGATATTAAGGCCGCCAGGCAAAAATTCCCTTGGATAATGGCCCTTGCGGGCGCCGAGGCAAAGATATTGCCCGGTGGCCTGCTGGATATTCCTGATAACGTCTCATCAAAAATCGAGGTAATCTGCATCGCTTGTCATTCCTTTCCAGGCAACATCCGTTTATATGAAAAATCGTTTCAGAAGCTGCTTGGCGACAGCAGGTGGGGAAATCACATACGCGTATGGGTTCATCCGGGCAGATTTTTAAGGCGCATGGGACTCCTTGATGGCAACCTGGAAAATATCGGCAGTTTAATCAGGCTTGGCGCGGACAGAGGTGTCTTCATCGAAAATAATATAAAGAACAATCTGCCGCCCGCTTCGCTTTTAAACGGCATCCATCCTGATATGATCGTAGTCGGATGCGACGCGCATTCGCCATCAGAATTGGGGATGTTGCGGGCCTGCGCCGCTCCGGACTGAGTCCCCAGCGGCCACGTCCAAACAAGATCATTGAATCTCCGGCGGAAGGCCACCCTCTAATGAGGAGCCCTACTAAGAAGCACACACAGGCAAGATATCATTGCGCCGTTAAAAGCTGTCATGCCCGAGTATTAATCGGCGTCCAATTTGACTGCTAAAATGGATTCCCGCCCGCGTGGGAAGGATGTACAATTACTTTTGAACTCCTTGGTATATGTGGAGGATGCCGATGCAATCCGAAGCTGAACGTTTCTTAGGGGCTGCTCAAAATACCCGTCGTTATGCCAGCCGCCCTCTTATACTGCGTGGTAAAAACGTCTCATCCTCCCTGGAAAACGCCGACTACAGGGCCTACTGGGAAGGCATGCTCTTCATTGACGGCATCCTCTCCGGTGAGACTTCCGTTGCGGCCTTTTTTGACGAGCTTAAAAAGACTCCAATAGAGGACGCGTGCCGCCTCCTGAAGGGCATATATTTCATTGTCGTTGAATCGAAGAAAAAAGGCGAAATTCATGCGTTCGTCGATAATGCGGGATTATATCATGCATTTTATACGGACTGCGCAGTTTCGAACTCCTTCCTGGAACTGGCCAGGCACGAAGGATATGGTCCCGATGACCTCTCAGCGGAAAGCGTAGCCGAATTTTTGCACTTTGGCTGCCTTTTTTTCCAAAAGACATACTTCGATGGAATTCGCAGGATTGCCCGCACAGATGTGCTTTGCCTTCCGGAGGACGGCGGGAAAATGAAGTTCCTGAGAAAAAAAGGAATCGATCTCGATGCGGCTCCATGCCTCCCGCCCGAGTCAATCTGGGAATATTTCCGGAAACTGGCGCTCTCCCTGGGCAACTGCAACGTAAGCGTCGACCTCACGGGCGGCACTGACACGAGGCTTGTGGCCGCGATGCTGGACCACTTCGGGCTGGAGTTTGAGACCGGTTCGTCCGGGGGGGACGATGATTACGTGGACATCTCAGTCGCCAGAAAAGTTGCCGGGGCGATGGGACACAGGTGTTTCGGGACTATACACTCATTATCCTCCTTGGAACGCGACATTCGCGATGTGTTTTACGCAACCGAGGGATTATATGATGCCCTCTACTATCACAGGCTGTTTCAACTTCAGAACGCCAGAAAAAACAGGGGCATCGACACGATGATCTCGGGTGTGGGCGGGGAATTGTTCAAGGACTTCTGGTGGCTCCAGGATTTTCCCTTCTATTCAAGAAAATCCGCCAACATCGGGAGGTTCGTGAACATGAGGCTGATGCCCTTTGAACCGATGTCCGGCATCCTTGCCGGACCGTTCGCCGTGGCGTCCCGCGGCTTAAAGGGCAATCTGAAAAGAGGGTTGTCATGTTACGTACTCGATTCGAATACGAGGACATACGATAATATTTTTTACAATGTCATATTGGCCGATATAGCCGGACGGATATTGACATCGCACAGCAACTATCTCAAATGTTTTGCCCCTTTCCTGGACCTGGATCTGGCCAGAATGGGATTCAACCTTAAACTGAGCCAGCGATGCTTCAACCTCTTTCACAGAAAAGTCCTTACCAGGGTCAATCCGCTGCTTGCCAGGTTTGCAACATCGGAAAATGGCATGACAGTCTCTTGCGAGCCCGGTAACATGCTGCGCGATTTGCCACGTTTTTTTAACGATAGGCTTCGCAGACTCCTGATAAAGCTTGGAATGTTGAAACAGAGAAAGTTCCGAACCCTCAACAACCCGGATTTTATCGCCCGCGCGCGCCCCATGAAGGTCACGAAGGCCTCGATTAGCGCCTTGAAGGACGCCGGAATCATCGCCGGTAACGTGCAATTGAGCCGGATAGAAGATAAATATCTCGGAATGTTCCTTTCGCTCGGGATGCTCATCAGAGACCTTTGGTGAAGCCGCACACGAAATACGGTGGTGCGCAGGCGGAATATGAAGGGCTTGCCATAGCCAGGGAATGAAAAATTGAAGACGTCCGCGATCCACGGATACCCGGAGAATTATGAACTTTTCAACCTCACCGAATTTGACAACTGGGCCGGCAAAGGCGTCCTGACCGCCGAAGAGGACTACTTATTCGGCAAATTTATTTATGCGCTGGACAAAAATGCCTCCATACTGGACCTCGGCACAGGAAGCGGCAGGTTCCTGCTGGAACTGGCGAAGCGGGACTTTACCCGCTTGCACGGAATTGATCTGGCTGAGCGTCTTTTGCTTGCGGCAAGACGGAGGACAGAGCCATTCCCCTTCATAAAATTCTACAGGATGAGCGCAGCCGAACTTAAGTTTGACAGCGGCACATTTGACGCGGTCCTCGGCCTGCAGCAGGTAATCTCCTTTATTGAGGATGACAGGGACAGGGCGGCCGCGTTTCATGAATGCAGCCGAGTGCTGAAGCCCCATGGCCTGTTTGCCGGCAGCTTTCTGATGTACGGGGGGCGTTGGATCAACCCGGCGGTTTCACTGCTCACCTATCCTGCAAAACTGTGTAACAAAAAAATTCG
>JAKAGP010000208.1 GCA_021825785.1 Nitrospirota bacterium | reverse complement strand
TGTCGGAATAGAGCTTCCGCGTGGCGAAGCCCCCGCCGGTGGCAAGGCGGCAGAAAGCGTCGGAAAGCCAGGGAGAGATGTTGGAGATGTTGTCAAAGGCCAGGACGTGGGAGTTGCCAGCGGAAATGGCTAAATCCCGTTCAGCACGGGGTTGCGATCTGATGGGAGCCACGAAAGGATCCAGAACTGAGCGGATGAGCTTGGTGGCACTACTCTTAGCTGCCCCCTGTTCCCCCTGAAGAACAAGGATGGGATAGGGGCCGGTTGGGAAGGCGGCCCCTACAGGCCAAGACAAAAGAAGGATGCGGCTGGTTGCGTCCTTAACGTTGATGAAGTCCAACAGGGCACGCAGGTTTCCGTCTTTGACCGGTATGGGTAAAGGAAGCATGCCGGGTTTTTTTTCAAACGGAACGGGGTACGTTGTCACCACCTTCCAGCCCTTCGGGGTGATCTTCACGGCCTCATAGGAGTCATTCGCAAGAAACAGATAAATTGCGCCCTCGTGGTGGGCGACCCGGGTGAAGACCTCCATGCGATGGCCTTCGTGCAGGGCCAAGGCGGTGAGGGTATCAACGGCGGCGCTAATGGCGGTTGGATTAGGAGCGCGTCCACTTTTTTTCAGGCTCTGGTAGATGAGATGGTTCTTGACGGCGGATGATCGAAGGGGGTGCGTCTCCTGGTGCCCGTCCTTTAATATGGTGGCAAAGGCTTCCCCGAGGGTGGTGCTGAAGAGCGTCCAGCCTTTGGCCAGGGCGAGGAGTTTCTGAATTTCAGATTTCGGAGCGGACTTGTCCTTGCCGGGCTTGGAGGTTTTCCCAGCCCGGGCGATAGCCTTCCGGATAGTCCTTGCCCCGTAGGTGCTACCGTCACGGTGGTGGGGTTTGTTCCATTTCTTGCGGAAAAGGCCGGATTGACGGAACAGGCGGTCCATGGCATCTGGGTCCCCGCCAGTATGAAAGGCGAGGATGCCGCACAGGGCGAGGTCGGCCTCGGACCTGGATGGGTAGCCGGATGAATCCCCGTCCCATAGCAGCCGGAATTTGTCCCCGTTCGCGGCGGCCACGGCGATGTCAAGAATGGCCTGGTCTTCGGGGGTTAGTTCCTTGGAGGCGATGCTGGGCTTTTCGGGTTGGGGCGGCAGGGAGTCCGGAAAATATTTGGCCACCAGCCAATTGAGGGCCTGGGTTTTAGTTTTGATTTTCATTATTTGTTCCTCTTCAGCACGTTGCCGGTGAAGGTGAAAAACCGGCTGTGGCTATAAACTTCGACGCCTTTTCCCTTGTGGTTCCCGCCTGACACCTCGCCTTTGACAATGATGTGGAGCCCGCAGCCGGAGGGGGAAATTTCTGTGTACGAGTTCATGCGGTCCACGATTTCCCGAGCCCACTTCTCAACGAGGCCGGTCTTGGGATCGCGGCAGTGGTCCAGGTCAATGCCCACGTAAGGGTCAGTGAACACAAGGCCGATTCCGTCAAGGTATAGGCGTTTCATGGCGGCTATCGCTTCCTGAAGGGTGCCCCAAGAAGAGGGGGCGTTGACCTTAGCCGGGGTGAGGTTCTTCGCTTTGGGGTCTACGGGCACCTTGACCGTCTTGCCGTCCCGGATCATGGCCTTCCAGCCGACCCATTGGGGCAGGGCGGCGAGTTCTTGTGGGATTCTTTTGTGGTTCATGGTGTCACCTCGCTATTAATCAGTTGGCGAAGATCTCTCATTATATCGGCGCTTTTCAGCGCAATCCTTAGCCTTTTCTCGATGTACTGCCGCTCGCACTGCAGATGAAAGGCGGAGTCAAGGAAGACATTTAACTTCCCGAACTTCTGGTCTTTTTTGATCGGCTTGCGGCAGAACACGCAGTACATCCCAGGAATCCAAGGTTGCAGTTGATCCTGTCCGTTCTGGATGGATTTGCAGGAAACGGTCTCTCGCGCCTGACCTTCCTTTTTCATATCGAACCTCCTTCTTATTGCATCCGATTAAAGTGGAGCTTACTTGTCCCGGCCATACCGCCGGTGCTTGGATTTCTTCCCGCCGCTCATTGAAGGCACTGCGGAACCTGCCTCCAAAATAAATTTTAGCGCCCACGGTGTCAACGATAACTAATTGAAATTATTGTATATCAACAGTTACGGAATGATATATATTTCTTCTGGGCCGGAGCAAAGATTCCGGGTCAGATTTTGCATAGGGATGTTCTTTTTAGAGAAAAGTGCTAAGCTGGAGATTAAGCATAGGCGTAGAAAAACCGTACGAGAGTGCGGAGTGAGTTGCCATGCGATGACGCACCCGAATGAAACGGCGCAGCAGTTTCTTGAGAGAGGAGGGAAAATCATGGATGACGATGCAGAGAAAATACAAAGGCGCAAAGCGTTATATTTAAAGACAGTTAAAATCTTAGACTTACTTCAAGAAATTTATCTTGAAAGCGAAACGGATGAAGAGTTCCTTGTATGTTTTGAGGGCTTTGGAATAGGCGATTTGACTAACAAATCTCTGATTGATGTAGTACGAAATTATGATCGAGAGCAGAAACGAGTGATATTATCAAGAAGCGATCAATGGGAAAGGATGGAAAAAGCGCATGAACTCTATTATGATAAATGGAAAAAATTGGTTGAGGCAATACGTAATCACGTTGCTGGAAAAAGGGCAAAAGACGGTGGGTTTAAAGATTGCGATGATCTAATTCTAGAAGATAGACTGTATAGATTGTCATTGATGAAAGCATACAGAATAATTATGGCATATGAAAATGATAATATACCAGACCATGAAAAGAACAACGAGATCAAATCGAAACGAATACCGGAAAAATATAGAAAACGAATGAAAATTAGAGGTGATAAAACGGTTGTTATTGAATGGATGGCTGAAGACTATGGATGTTCAATAAACACACTGAAGCAATATATTTACAGGAAACGATAAATAGAGTCATGAAGGACCAGAGGTTGGCCACGATCTTCGGCCCGCATCATGACCCATTCAAGGGAACGATACTGGCCAAAGAGACGGAACCGCCCCTCCCTCCAGCCATCCAAGAGATCATACGGCAGGCGGTCCAGCCCGTCCAACCTAAAGAATGAGCAATGGGAGGGGTAGCGCGGGCTTGAGCCGCTTGCCCCAAGGCACCGGCTCTCAAGAAACCTTGCCGGGCTTTATCCCATAGGGCAACTCGCCTTTAACTTGCTCTATCACAAACAAAATTTTGCCGATTAGGTCCATAAGGTGAGCTTCAAACTTAGCACCGACCTGGGACGAAGCAGTGTCTCCAAGGGCAAGTTGGGACCGGCCGGCCAATCTTCCATGGTCCTCGTCAACGAAGATTTTTTGAAATCCGTTTCGGTTGTTGATGACGTTGACCAGGTTCAGAGCCGGGCCGGAATCACGAAGTAGGCCGACCAGGTGGCTCACCTCGCAGCCGATGTTCCCCTCGCTGACCTCGATGCCTATTTCAAAAGGCTCTTCGCCGTAAATCTGCGTTGCCTTGAGCCGATGACATTGCCTGTCAATGGTTTGTGAGAAAACCGTGTACCTGTTTTCTTTCAGCCAATACTTTACCGCGATGACCGTGCTTTCCGTTTTCATGATGTTCCTCCTGGTTATGGTTTGTGAACGATCCGTCCCTATGGATAGATGAGGCAAACCAGGAGATGAGATATACAAACCGGCAGGACAAAACATGGACGCCTGCTCGGTATTCCGGTGAGCGTTGCTTGGCCAGAACTTCGAGAGCCCTCTTCACAAATCATGGAAAATCCGGTGGAACTCTGATACCAAGGCGCATGGAGGAACCAATGTGGAAACCCAAAGAAATCATCGTTCATGAAACCGTAGTCGCCCGGTATGTCCTCTTGTTCGTCCAGCAATAATATGCTAAGGTTTTACTCTAAATTTGTTGTATAGATTGATTCAATGTTGGAATGCAAAAGGATCAGTGGGAAGAAATGTCATGACCTACATTGAACAATATCAAGGAAGTTTATTGGGTTTGGCTGTTGGTGACGCATTGGGTACGACTGTTGAATTTAGACCACCAGGATCGTTTTCTCCTTTAACTGATATTGTCGGTGGTGGACCATTCAGATTGGAAAAAGGACAATGGACTGATGATACTGCAATGGCTCTCTGTTTGGCCGAAAGTTTGATAACATGCAAAAAATTCAATGCATTCGACCAAATGGAACGATACATACGCTGGTGGAAGAATGGTCATCTCAGCAGTAATGGAAGATGTTTCGATATCGGAAACACCACAGCGCGAGCATTACGACAATTTGTATGTACTGGTGAGCCTTTTTCTGGTTCAACCGATTCTTCCTCTGCTGGCAATGGTAGCCTTATGCGGTTAGCTCCTGTTCCTCTATTTTTTGCATCAAATCCGGAAACCGCAATAGAAATGAGTGCTGAAAGTTCGAGAACAACTCATGGCGCTCTTACATGTCTTGATGCATGCAGGTTCTTTGGTGGATTGATTGTTGGAGCTATTCAAGGCGTATCAAAAGATGAATTACTATCTTGTCGATACGCACCA
>JAKAGP010000207.1 GCA_021825785.1 Nitrospirota bacterium | reverse complement strand
ATAATTATACATTCCGAGCGTGCCCCCGGCCCTGAATTTGTAGGCCCGGTCGTTCCTGCCGCCGAGGCCGGAAGAGGTATCTGAATCGAATTTCGAAAAATCGGTCTCGAACCTGGTAACCAGCCTGTTTTGCAGCAAATTGCTGCCAAGGACAAACCCCAGCACGTCTCCTTTCATGCCCCCGCCCGCGGTAGACAACCCGAAGGTGCTGTCGGAGGCTCCCCCGGTCAGATAAAGCGTCCTCAATTCCACCTGTCTGTTAAAGAGCCTGACCCCACCCGAAACCCCGATGATGTGATCATCCTGGTCCGTCGATATGCCTATCCCATGGCTGCTTGGATACTGGGCGCTCTGCAGGCTGTAGACATTCAAAAAAAAGTCCCCGTATTCGCCGTTCAGCACGCCGCCTTTTCTGGCCAGCCCCATGACGGTGTACCGGGTCTCATTCACCTGGACGTCGCCCATGCTCAGGAGGAGCCGCCCCCGCCGGCCGGCGTAGGCAGTGGTAAAAGTCCAGCTCTGCGCATCCAACCCCTTTTTCAGCGGGAATGATACCGGCTTGTCCTGGTCGAAATACCTCAGGCGCGTGGTCAATGTCAGTTCGAGTCCGTTATTGCCGAGCCTCGACTCCGAAGTGAGAATGCCGTCTACGCTTGAATAGGGGACGGAAGTCGCCGCCGCGGGCTTCACGAGCGTGGATTCGTATACCACCGAAGCATTGTTTTTGCTGTATGCCTCTTCAAACGGCGCAGTATGGCGTGTCGAAAAAGACAATGTTTGTTGCAGATGGTTTCCAGCGCTGTCCGAGGCGCAGATGACGAGCGTATGCGCTCCGGCCGGCAGGAGCACCGGCGGCTTGTACTCGAACCCCTTGCCGCTCATATTGACCAGTTGAGTGATGTCGGTGGAATCCAGTGTTACAAACAACGAGCCTGGTACTATGTCCGGACCTGAAAATACGACTGTTATGCGCGGCCTCTTCGCGATAATAACCGCGCCTTCCTGGGGCGATTCCAGCGCCGCCCATCTTTTTTGCCCCGTCAGGGTCGCAGCGGGTCCTTCAGCACGGGCGGACACGGCGGACACCAGACAAAGCGCAAATATGAAAAACGCTCCGCCTGGCAGCCTTGCCCGCCTGCCCTTTCCTTGTTTCGCCTCCCCCATTCTCATCCTCTCCCCTTTTGTTATAGATGCTGCTTATATTGGCCGCAATTTTAATAGGGGCCGGATTACAGATAGCTTACAGATTGCCGGATTTTTGCTCTTTCATCTTCGACGATGTGGGCGGCTTACCTATATGCAGAGCGGACGCCCGTCGGAAAACAAACTTAACTTGTTTTATTGTAATTTGTAAGTTACAACAAATTCGGTGATAGAAATTCGCCAGGCCGAAATATTTGCTGATTGGTTTGCCAGGCTGCGTGACAAGCGGGCGGCCAAGGCGCGCATCCAGGCGAGGATAGACCGCATCTGTCGGTAATTTTGGCGAGTGCGGGCCGGTCGGCGAGGGCACGTACTCAAGGTGGCGAAAGCCTTAGGGCTGAAGCTGCACATCACGGCCGGCGTATAGGCCGTTTCTCAGAGGCCGCAAAAGACGTAACAAGGAGCCTGGCAAAACGCCGTTTTCTTTCAGTTCATCGAGCATTTTTTGAATGACAGGCTTCATGACCGGCAATTTCTTCCGACCTTGTCAAGTTCTTAGTTGAAATTACCTGAGTGGTTCCCATGTTTTTCCTTACGCCGCCAGCCTGTCGATTGAGTCGTTTTCCATGACCGCGATATTCCTGATGACCTTGGAGATCGAGGCATATCCTTTGATCCGCCGGAATCTCTTTTCGCAGTAAAGAAGCACCGCGCCCAGCCACCGCTGCGTCATTCCACCTTTGCGATACCGTTTTATATTGCCCTCGGCATCCCTCACCGTGGAGAACATGCTCTCTATGGGATTGGTCGAATGAAGGGTTTGCCTGAGCAGGCCGGGAATCTTCAGCCGGTGCAAGGTCAGTATTTCCTCAAATGCCTCCAGGAGTGAATCCGCCGCCGACTCGTTTATGCGCCTGAGCCATTTCTCCATGTCCAGGAGCATGCTGCGGGCATCCTCATAGCTGTTCTGCTTCAGGGCCGCCGTGAACTGCCGGTGGGCCTCCTTCCTGTATTTCTTGGCCAGATGCTTCTGAATGTTGCGGTCCTTATGAACGGTACAACGCTGGTGGATGAGCTTCTTGCCAAAGCGGTCCCTCAGCGCCTTGATGACCCCTTTGCCGCCATCCGTAACCCAGATGATCCGCCTGGAAATCTTAAGCCCCCGGCGCTCCATGTCCGCAAGCAGCTCTTCGCAGATTTCATGATTTTCTGTCGCGCCCTGCCAAAACCCAAGCGGCATCTTCCTTCCCTTCACGTCAAGCCCCAGAGCCACTATGAACGCCTCCCCGCCCCGGTGAATGGTGTCAAGGAATACCGCAAAGGGTACGAAGGACGATAATGACCGCTCCTTGAACTCCTGCAGTTTTTTTGCAGTGGCCTCTATAATATGCGCGGAGGCAGCACTGGCAGATACCCCGAATGCCCCGGCCGCCTCCGTCACGGTCTCCCCGTATTTCCGGCATGAGATGCCCCTAAGCACTTTCCCCAACAGTTCCTCTGAAAATCCCCCAGGATCTTTCATCTTTTGATAGCTCTGGAGCGCAATCCCCCCCCCGAGGTCCGCGGAGCCGCGGATGCTGTACGCCCTTGATTCTCTGGTCTCCGATAAACACCGAGCCGCCCTGGCTCGCGTGTTTCCGTATATCGGTGCTGAAGGGCATATAGTCCGGGCCGGATATTTCCTCCCGCTCAATGTACATGATCGTCTCCGCCATCATCTTGCCCAGCCTCAGCATCATCGAATCAAAGCCCTGCTTCCCGCTCTCGTAAATCCTGTATAGCTGCCCAAGAATCCATTCCCCTGCGAACTTGAATGGCTGGGCCACGGCCTCCTGCTGCTGGTTGGTTATATTGCCGAAGGGATCATAAGTATAGGCGTTTACCACGTTCTGATTTTGGTCGGTCAGTGCGGCGGTGTTTCCCGTGGCATCGAAGTGGTAACAGTACGCCTGCCCATCCGGAGTAATCGTCTCGAGCAATCCAGCTCCATAGACGTAATAAGCCGTTATATTGTTGTTTCCGTCCGCCTGGGCGATAAGATTGCCCTTAAGATCATAGATATATTTCGTGGTCACTCCGTTTCTCGCCGCCGTGAGCCTGTTTCCCGCCCCGTCATAGTAGAACTGGTCGGCAGAACCTATGCCGGTAAGCCTGTGCTCGTAATCGAAGGAGTACGACTCGCCATAGCCGCTGTACAATTGCCCCTCGCTGTCGTAGGTAAAATTATTCGCCCCGGCGGTGAGCAGCCGGTCCCCCTGGGTATTATACCCGAAGAGCGTGTCCGAGGCGGCCTCGTTCATCGTAAGCGGGGTTGTCTCGTCCGCCTGCAACCGGTTGCCGTCATTGTCCAGCACAAAATCGTAACCGGCGATCACCTGCGCGGCTGTGTTCACGTTCGTCAGGGCAAGTCAGCCGGTTTGCGTTGTCGTAGCCGTAATATACCATCGTGCCGTTGAACTGCTGAAGGCTGGAAAGCCTTCCCGCGGCGTCATAGGTGTAAGCGGCAGTCCTCCCCAGCCAGTCGGTGGCAGTCGCCAGGCGGTTTAGTTTGCCATATGAGTAGGTGACGGTGTTTCCCCCCGGATAGGTAAGGGTTTGGATGTTGCCCGGCATATTTAAAATAGGCCCCGTTTTTATTTTCATAACCAAGTCATTTTTTCCGTTTCCCTTTCAGTTCCGTCCAGATGAACATGATTCCAAGCATGATTAAAAAAAGCCCAAAAGGTATATTATTTTTTGAAAAATCAAAATAATGCTGGTATACGGCACAGACCCGCTTTGTTAAATCAGAGGTGACTCCAACATATAAAGTGCCATTTCGCTGACTCGCCAATATGTAAACGTAAAAATTCTTTTTCATACAAGGCTGGATTCCGTCCTCCGACCTCGATCGGGGGATCAAGCCGGAGAATGACCACCTAAACGCTCTGTTTGATCTGCAGGGGAATCATGCCAGATTTTTTCACACATATAAACCCCCAAAAATTCTGCTTGTAGTACGCGCCTGTATCGGCCTTGTAAGGCAGGCAGAGGCAAGACAGATGTTCCTAATCGGTTATAGTTACCCGATTTTTGACAACTGACAAGGCCAATCGTATTAAAAAAACTATTTTCCTACTGGGCTTGCAAAAACTTATTCAGGAAAGTTATTTAGGCAACAACCCGATGCGGACAGTTTCATGTCCGGCGGATTATGATGAGACCGGCTGGGTTTTCCATCCCGGAAACCGGAGCCGGAAAGGAGATTTCAAATGGATGCGTTTGATGTTGCCCGGATGTTCCCGGAACGGAAAAAAGACCCGAAAAAAGAGGCCGGGATCGCCCAGGAGAAGCGGGCGATGGCGAAGGCGCTCCTCGCTTCGGGGCGCCCGTACAGGGAGGTGGCCGAGGCCCTGGACATCAGC
>JAKAGP010000206.1 GCA_021825785.1 Nitrospirota bacterium | reverse complement strand
ACGCGTCGAACCAGCTCGCTCCCAGAACTTCCACCAAGGAGCCCGTTTTGCTTTCACATCTGGCCCTGGTGCTTCTGTCAGAATTAATCCAACGCGATTCAATTCCTTTACCAGGTGCGCATCGAACTCCAGGATCTCACCACGGGGGGACGCCACTCTTACTATCAATCCAAACACCCCCTTATCAGGATCGAGAAATAATTCGGTTCCGACGATCTGCGTGGATATATGACCGTTGAATCCCTTGTTAGCGGCGTTTAGCGCGCGATTTAGCGCCTGATTGTCTGCTTTTGGGTCTAAATCGCGCTCCACGGGTTTTAGGTAATATATTAGTTGGCCAATGGTTGGAGGCCCTTCAGGCGGCGTTTTCACAGGTGCAGTATATGATCTCCCTTAATAATTGCACCAACTTTGAAGTTGGCTATTTTTTTGTGTATTCTTCAAGCCGACTGTCTCTTCTTCCAGCAGGCTTCGCTCGCAACCAAAATCAAAATATCAATTCAAATAGAACCGTCTCCTTTTGCCATTTTCGCTGGGACGGGCTTTCCATATTCTCAGCTTCCTTGAAATTCAACAGTTTGGATAGCAGTCCACGGAACCCAAACCCATCCGTAAGGAGTGGCGCCAAGGATGCCGCGGTTGGAGAAGTCAGGCAACCACAAATCAAAAGATTTTTCGCCAGAGCGCAAAGCCACATTTGCATCATACCCATCCCCACTGCCATTACCAATTTCAATACGCTGTAACTTTATTGATGGCACAGATAGCCGGCTTCCCCCCCTCTTCAGAGTCACGTCCGAGCTGCACCTGACCGTATTATATCCCACATATGTTACGTAAAAACTACCCTCAGTTTTTGTTACCTGGCGCTCCTTACAAAACACAGCCTTTTCAAAAACAAACGCATGCCCTGCAGTATCAGTAACCGTAGATTTGAAGGGAACGGCATCGATTCCAAACATTGCAAAGTTCGCGCTAAATTTTGCAGGCAAACCAGAAGACCTTATTTCCTTCACTGATTTAAACTGCGCAGAAAAGTCCGCATGTCCAAGTGGGCCAAGAGCTTCCTTGCCGGTAAGGAATCCAAAGGGAGCCCCAGCGTTAAACGAAGCCTTTCCTACTATTTTTACCGAAGAAGTCGTCTTGTCTAGCTCCAGTTCAGAATTATAATACTCTAAATCTGCTTTACCGAACGTAATCATTTCCACGGAGGAAAGCGGTACAATCAAAACCACCTGATATATTTGCAAATCATTCTTAAGACCTCCTCTTTCTTTGGCTGATCGGAGGATTTGCGCTTGCGCTTCGGGCGTGTGAAAGTTCAATGCAATACAAGTATCCAATTGTGACGTCTGGTTTTCGTATTCGGGAAGATTGGCCTCAGAGAATGGTGATCCTGCTCCGGAGAAATGTCCATATTGAATATTTCCCGTTTGAACATTTGTCAAGCTGTGCTTAATGCCGGCCCTCTCTGTAACAACTATTTTGGTGCCTGCGAATTTCGTTTTACCTGCATCGATAGCATGGCCGCTCCGAGTCGGAGAGGAGAAAAAAAGTACAAATAAGGACACTATCACTAGTAGCGCTTTGTTTCTCATTGAACCGACTCCTCCTTAAAAATTTCAAAAGAAACTCACCCCATTATAACAAATTAAAAAACAGGGGTGTCCGGGGCGTATTTTCGCATCCTCCGCCTTGGCACAGAAGTGTTGTTAAGAAGGGGGGCACACCACACCAGTTCACCATTTTTTAAAAGTATTTTTTATACAAAACCTTGCTCCATTAATGAGCATTCTCTATCAAATACCATTTTCAACTCCTTTCCCTTCCCTAAAAGACAGGTGGGTGGGGCGCCTTATCTCCTTTCATTGTCTCTTTCTGCTTGTCCCTCGCATCTTGATATATAATACTCCCTATGCTATGGGTAGCTTTTGTCTCTTTTATAGGCGGGGTGGCCCTTTTCAAAAGCGCACAATATCTGCCCTGGCTCACTACCCTGCTTGGCATCTGCCTTTTTGCCGTAACCGGTTTCAAAAAAACCATTCGTTTCAAAAAGAAATTCATATTCATAATGCTCATCATCGCTGGGGCGCTCTATGCCGCGTACAGGCACCAGCCCCCTGTCTCATTTGGAGGCAAAAAACATATCGAGGCGTCGCTTACAGGTTACGCATCATTCCCGGCAAAACAGAAGTATGGTTTTTCACAGTCCTTCCGGGTAACGGGATTCTCTCCCCTCAAGACTGATAACCAGGAAAAAATCCCCCGCGTGGAAGATGTCCGCATCTATACTCAGATACCTCTGTCGCCGCTGAGGCTGTACCGGATCAGCGTAAAACTTTCCCTGCCTTCCCCCGATCTGAACCCCGGCTCCCCGGATCTCGCCTTAAGACCCAGGGCGGAGGTCCTGAGGAGCGTTTCCTGCGGGGCCGCCCCCTGGCCGGAACGTTTAAGAAGCGGGCTGGACAGATATTACGCGGAAAACTTCCCTCAGACGGAAGCGGGGCTTCTGATGGCCATAACAACAGGCGAACGCTCAATGCTGGACTGGCAAACCCGCCGCAGTTTCAGCCGGTGCGGGCTTGCGCACCTGATAAGCATAGCAGGCATGCATTTTGGCATATTCAGCCTGTCCATATTCCTGCTGGTAAGGGTGCTCATCGGCCTTTTCCCTCTCAAATGGCTGGAACGCATTACATTGCACATAAGCCCCAAACAGATAGCGGCTCTTGCGAGCTTCCCGCTGCTATCGGGTTATCTTCTGCTGTCCGGGATGAGGGTCCCCGCAGTGCGTGCTTATATCATGATTAGTTTTTTCCTGCTTGGTCTTCTTATAAGCAGGAAAAGGGCATGGCAGACAACCCTTGCCTTTGCGGCCCTTTTGCTTGTCCTCCTGCAGCCCGATGTAATTTTCGATCTGTCATTTGAACTCTCTTTCCTTTCCGTCCTGCTCATCGGGCTTTTTGCCTCCGGAGCCAAAGAGAAAAATGAGAACGGCGGGGAAAAAACAGGAGTTTTCCGCTTCATAAAAAAATACATGATAAGAGTCGTTTTCCTAAGCGTTTCCATTACGGCAGGTCTCATGCCCCTGATCGCGTATTACTTCCACCGGGTGCAGCTTATATCTCCGGCGGCCAATCTGGCGGCCGTGCCGGTCGCGGGTTTCCTGCTTGTGCCAGTCGCAGTCCTGTCCGGGTTCATGTACCTGGTTTCGGGCTGGTACCCTCTGCCTTTTCTTTCAGGATGGCTTGCATCCGTCTCAATACATATGGCTGGTTTTTTTTCTTCCATTCCTCATGTCTGTCCGCGTGTAGCCGCCTTCCCTGCCGGATTCCTGCTGGTCTTTTATGGCTTTCTGGCTGCATGGTTGTACAGTAAGAAACGTATCTATATTGCGCTTGCGGTCTTGCCTTTTGTGCTGTGGGCGGGACTTCGTTTATCCAACAGCTATTTATTAAAAAAACAGCAGATGGCCATCACGTTCCTGGATGACGGGGCCGGGGAGTCCGCAGTGGCGGAGCTGCCGGACGGAAAAACTGCGGTTATAGACACCGGGGTAAACGGCAGGGAAACTTCCGGTTATCTTGGGTACAAGGGCAAAAACAAAATAGACTATCTCGTTTTAAGCAATGCGCGCCGCGGCAACACGGGCGGGGCCGCCTACCTGGCCAGCCGCTACAAGGTAGGCCAAATATGGGATAACGGCATGTTCGTCCCGGGAGGAGGCATGTTAGTATCAGGCGGGGGCGCGCCTATGCAGTGCCTTTTTGGCGGCATCCCAGAGGAAAAACTTTCACGCGGCCAATATATTGAAGGACGCGACGGCACAGGTTCCTACAGGATAACCGTGCTGCACCCGTATGCCGGTTTTTTCCCCCTGCCAGGGCCCCTACCGCTTGCCGTCAACAATAGCTCCCTGGTGCTAAAGATCCAAGACCGCTGGGGCAGGAGCGCACTTTTCACGGGGGACATCGGGCAGGCCGCGCAAAAAGACATGATGCGCCTTGGCGGCCTTCTGCATTGCGATGTCTGCAGGGTGCCATATCACGGACAAGGTTCAGCTTCCTGGAGCCCCTTCCTAAGCGCGGTGCATCCGCAGATCGCCGTAGTTGCGGGCGCCGCTGTTACTGGTAACGCAGTTGCGGGGGGCAACTATTCCGGCCCTCCGGGGCAGGGAAAAACAAATATCCTGGGGGAGCTTCCAGGCCACGGAGCAAGGTTCCTAAGTACAGGAACGGATGGCGCCGTAAAAGCCTCCTTCGATGAAAAGGGCATTCATATAAAGACCTGGAAAGACATGGGGCTCAGGGAAAACCCGGCCGGTTTCGGGGAAGAGCTGCACAACCTGAGGGTGCTTTTTTCCTCCTGGTAAACCTTCTATAATACATCCATAATATTTCCATCCAGCGGGGGCTTGAAGGACCCTGAATTTTCTTGTAAAAAGCGGAGGAAGACAAAGACCCCATGCATGAGCAAAGCAAGACGCAGGCCCACTACCTCCTGCACAGAAAGAGGCTTAGAGAAAGGTTCAGAAAGACTTCCTTTGC
>JAKAGP010000205.1 GCA_021825785.1 Nitrospirota bacterium | reverse complement strand
TTCCGCCCCCAAGGTCCTTCAGTACTATACCCAGGTTGTTCCAGACCAGGTTGCTCCCGCAGGAACTGTTGATGCAATAGCATCCCCCGAGATCGGTTATCTGCGCTTTGGCTGCCTGAACCTTGCCGGTAGAGTAGGCCGTCCACTGATAGTAGGAGCAATTATTCCAGGTCCCTGCATCGCAGGAGATAAAGCCGTTTGCGCATACTCCGGAGATCCGCACCGGAAGCTGATAGCTGCAATCCGGCTTGCCGTCCATGTCCAGGTCCTCGCTTACTATCAGGGTCTGCAGGTCCCCGGTAGAAGCGGGCTGCACGAAGACCGAAAGAAACGCGTTTGAGGAGGGGCAGGTAAGCTGGGCGTTAAAGGATTTCGACTTATCAAGCGTGGTCATGAGGGTATTGCTGCTTGTAATGGGGTTCGAGATGTTTTGCTGTAAGCCAGCCCGGGAGCCATAGCTTCCCGAGGCGGAACCCGCGAGGCTTCCCGCCGCGTTCTTTGCGTCCGTCAGCGGATCGCCAAAGGCCTGCCGACTGGCAGGCAAGGTAACGGCTGCCATGGATAAAAAGACCATGAACGCTATGAGCTTGGCTTTTACCATTCTTCCCTTCTTTTCGCCATCTCCGAAATTGCGTCCTCGTAGGACATACCATTTTTTACCAGCCCCTCTATCTCCACGATCTCCCTTGCGTCCGACGTATAGACGTAGTAGGAATAGGGGTCCACCATGAGCCTGGCCACGCCCGTCCCGGCAGTCGTGTGCATGAAAATCTCAGAGTATTTGGGTCGGTTGCTTTTAAGCGTCTTTAATATCCTCATCATGAAGGGGTCGTAGTCTATGAGCTTTTCTGTCAGGGCCTTCTCGAAATCCCCGGACTCAAGGAAGAACTTGAAGGCCGAATTCGCGTTTATGACCTCACCAACCTTGCCAAACCCCTTCAGGTCCAGGATCGACTGGGTGATGATGGAGAAGCTGCCGTTATACTTGGCCGCCCTCCTGTAGCCCTCCTCGATGACCTCGTTCATAGTTCCTTCTGCGGTCAGGAACTGCCATGCCTCGTCGAAGATGATGAAACTTGGTCTAGACCGGTCCCCTAGGTAGAGGTCCTGAGTGACCGCGTTTATCACCTGGAGAGTCACCACTTTGAAAAGGTCCTTCTGCGGCTTTAGATGCTCCAGCTCCAGAACCACGAACTCGTCTCTCGATATGTCGAAAGTGGCCTTTCCGTTGAACCACTTCCCGTATGTATGCCCCGAGGTGAATTCCGAGAGATTGAATGCCAGGGTCTGGGCAAGGACCTTGAAATTCTCGGCGCATTTCTCTTTATCCGGGCAGTCGAAATCGTAATCGGAGGCGTGCTTGGGAAATTCGTTTAAGTACGTGTAGACGGTGTCTATGCAGGCATTGGTCCCCTCGACCCCGTAGGCCCATTTAACGGCCGCCTTTATCAGGGTCATTATCGTCTCGGCTGAATCATGGGGCACCTTGTCCGTCGCCGAGTAGACCATCTGGGTGATTATCGAGGAGATGACCGCCGATTCGGCATTGATGTCCGTGACACTCGAAAAGGGGTTCAGACAGATGCCGGAATCGCTCGTGAACTCCAGGAACCGGCCGCCGAACATCCTCGCCATCTTTTTATAGGAGCCGCCTATGTCGATGATCCTCACCTTGTAATTCATGGCGTAATAGTTGAAGGCGAGATAATTGACCAGGAAGGACTTCCCGCTCCTGGTCATGGCGGCTATGTAAATGTTATGGCCGTTAGAGAAGCTGCCGAAGACATCGAGACTTGAAATCTGGCCCTTTCTGCCGGTAAAAAGAAGAGCTGGCTGACCGGAGCCGCTGAAATCAGCCTGGATGGGAAGAAGAACCGATGCCGTGTCCGCAGGAACGATAAAATCTCTTTCGAGGTTATCTATGTTCCTGCCCACGGCATAAAGCCCGAATGGAAGCGCGGAGATAAAAAGAATGGGCAGTATGCCCTTGTCCTCCTGCATGACAAATCCCCGGGACTCCCAGATCCGTCTTGCCTTAACGACTGAGTCCGTGGCCTCCTTCTCTCTTTTGCCCCAGACCCAGACCTCCGGTATGATCCTCACAAATCTCGTTCCCTTCTCCACCTCGTCCACGGCCCAGAGATATTCGGACTGCTTACGCTTGAGCGAGGGCGCGAAGCTCCCTGCCGCCTGCTGCTGCAAAACGAGGTTGCACTTGGCGTGGATCTTCGCCTTCAGGTTCTGGAAAACGATATTCAGGCAGTAGAGAAAAGGGGTCTCGAACTGGTCCACGTCCGACACCATGCCCTCGTATCCCCCGATGATGCCGTTTGCCAAAAGCAGGTCCACCTCGCTCGGAAAAGATTTGGGCGTTATGCACCTGAAATATTTTCCCCCCACTTTCAAGAATGAGAGGCGCTTTTCGATATCGGTTTCCGAGAAAATCACCTGTTTCCGGAGCGGAACGTTTTCATCATAGCGGTCATTAGCCGGGCCGGCGTGATCGTTAAAAAGCCTCCTCATGAGATCGAGAAGTCCCTCAGACCCAAGTGGCCTGGGCGCAAGTCCAGCGCCTTTAAGAATTTCGGCTATTGCGGCCTGGGTGTCATCGAGGTTAAGGCCGGAGCCGATTGATACCTTCACAGAAACTAAGAGCCTGAAATTTCTTAATGGAATCCCGCCATTGCTCTGGGCCCGCTTAGCTAGAAACGAGGCATAGCTTGCCACGGCCCTCTTTACGACCGGATTTTCTTTCGTCTTTAAGGACACGTAGCGATCGAGTATCGGCTCCACAAAACTATCGGCATAAAGTATGAACTGCAGGACCGAATTTTCGGGAAACCCGATCCTCATAAGGCCCTCCAGGGTGGATGCCGCTCCAGGGCCGGCAAATGCAACAGGGCTGCACTCCCAGATGAAGCCAAGGGTGTTGTCGGTATTCAAATAGATTCTTTTGTCCCTGTCGTAGGCCAGCCAGGGAAGATAGTCCGAAAACCTGCTCCTTGCGGTCATCGAATCGAGCTCCTTGAGCGTCAAGCCGCCGTTTTTGCCAAAAAAGAAATCTGAAAGGCTCACCGCACAGCCTCTTGGGAGATAGCGTTTTTAAGGAGCCACCTTGGCCCGTCCAGGAACATGTATACGTAGCGATACATATAGAGGTCATTGTCAGCCCCCGTGTACGGAAGGATGAGGACCCTCATCACCTGGGGCGGGACGACCATCGGAGACCTGGGGCTTTGAAGAAGCCCGTTTAGCCTGCCGTAAAGGGCGCTCTGGTAAAGGTCCGCATCCGAAGGCCCAAGGGGTTCTTTCTCTTTCTTGCCGGACCTGCCTTCAGCCCAAAGGTCATGATAGTCCTTTTCTTCCGTGCTTTCGTTATAAGCAGTCCGGACGGATACGCACTTGCCGTTTTCCATCTTCGGGCACTGGAAGGATGAGCTGTAGGGGTTCATGACCCCGGCGCAGCCGGAAAGCGCAAGCATGAAAATAAAAGGGAAGATTAATTTTTGCATTGATCGTCTCCCATCTGGTTACAGAAATTCTTAATCTGAAGGCTCACGCCCTCGCTTATAACTAGGGTCACGTTCTTCGTTGCGCCAACCTCTACAACGGGCATGCTCTGCTTGGCCAATGACAGATAGAATTTTTGAAGCTCTGAGGCGCCCTGGGCGATGCCGCTGCCGGCGCCAGCCTCAAGTATCTTTGACGGCTGTATGCTTTGGGTAGTCCCAAGCGCGCTAATGCTAGTGGTCATGGTCGCCGCCTGGGTTGCCTGTCCCAGACCTCCGAAAAACCCCGCAATCATGCTCCTGGCGAGCGCGGAGCCCATCTTGGAAACGACCCTGCCACGGAGCCCTATCTTTCCGTCCTCATCAACTACAAACCCCTTCACTTTCTGGTCTATGACGGCGCTGCCGTTTTTAGCGATGCAGGAAAGGGTCACAAGCCTCAGATGCGCCCTTTCATCGGCCAGGCTTCCGTATCCCTCGGCAATCACGAAGCAGCCCCTGAGGTTCGCCTTAATCCTGTTTGGAAGAACCGCCAGGTCCTTAACCCTGAGTAACACCGGCACCGGCTCGCCTTTCGCCCCTTCAGCGGTCGGCGCATCCAGGCCGGAAAGAAGGGTCGCCTCCATAAAAGAAGGTGGAAGATAGACACTGGGCTTTTTTTTAGCGTCTACGGGTTTTTCCTCCGACAGCTCCTTTTCCGGAGGACCGGAGACCACCTCTATGCCGCCAATTACCTGCGGAGCCGGTTTTATATTTTTAAGCTCCTTCTCTGGCGACGGAGGATAGCCCGGAGGATAGTTGGAAGAACCCGGCGTCTCCGGCAGAGGCGGAAAATATTTTGGTATTGGCGGCTGGATATGGGCAGGTTTCTTGCCCACAGCGCCGAAACTATTCACGCCATTGGCTATCCCCGCCTGTTCCTTTTGCTCCTTGAGCTTTTTCAGGTCGTCGACTTCATTTTTTAGGTCCGCAATCTGCTTCTGGTCTTCGAAATACTCGCTCTTTTTGAGAATCCCGCTGTCAAGCGATAGAGTCTTGTTAG
>JAKAGP010000204.1 GCA_021825785.1 Nitrospirota bacterium | reverse complement strand
AGGCGCATGCCCGGGCAGGATATCGACCATATAACCGCGGCCCTCGGGGCGGACAAAAGGATATCGCCCCACTATCTGAAGGGGGGGCTCAGCTTCGGGGGGCCATGCTTCCCGAGGGACAACAGGGCGTTTGCGGCCTTTGCGAGGGAGCACGGCGTGGAGGCAAGGCTGGCCATGGCCACGGACGAAATCAACAGGACGCAGACGGACCTGCTGGTAGACATGATTATGGGGCACGTCCCGGAGGCGGACGGCAGCGTCGTGGGGGTGCTGGGACTTGCCTATAAACCAAACACCCCGGTCATAGAGGAGTCCGCCGCAATAAGGCTGATCGAGGGGCTACTGGAAAAAAACCTTGAGGTGATTGCGTACGACCCCATCGCAACGGACACAGCCAGGGCGCATTTCGGCGACAGGATACTCTACGCATCCTCCGCAAGGGATTGTTTCCAGAGCGCCACAGTCTGCGTGCTGACTACCCCTTGCGAGGAGTTCAAGGCGATAGACGGCAGCTACATCGCCCATAATCCCACGACCATTGTAGACTGCTGGAGGCTGCTGGACGGCGCCAAGTTCGGGGAAGGGATAAACTATCTGGCCCTGGGGCGGTACAATAACGGGAAATAGGGGGCCAAAAAGGGTAGGGCCGCTCCCTGCAATGCACATCCCAAAACAATTCGCCAAGCGGGGTCCCCATACGGATGCTCCCTGCGCGGCTTGAGTCTGTAAAGGATAAGTTGGAATGCCCGGCCTGCCGCGGGGGGCTGGTATTTGAAACCGGGAAGGCTTCGTGCCGGCAGTGCGCCAGAGAGTATGATATCCGCAACGGCAAGATCTATTTTGCCAGCGTGCCCAGCCATACCGACAGCCTGGATCTGCTCAAGGAGCGCCTCCGGGGAGCCCTTGGCAAGTATTACTATTCGATAGGGAAAAAGGTATTCGCGCCTGTATTCCCGTTTGATTTCAAAAAACAACTGTTCGGGACGGCAGGCATGTCGGAGCAGACCGTCGTGGACCTTGGAAGCGGCAACGTCAGGATGGGCGAGAGCGTGATCTGCGTGGACCTTTTTGATTACGATGCCGTGGACATAGTCTGCGACATCGATGCGCTCCCATTCAGGGAGGGCAGCGTGGATGTCTTCGTATCACGGGGAGTGCTGGAGCATGTGCCGAGACCGGAGAGGGTGGCCGCGGAGATATCTGTCCGGACGAAGCCGGGAGGCCTCGGATTCCACATGGTGCCGTTTCTTTTCCCGTTTCATGCCTCTCCCCACGATTACCAGAGGTTCACGCATAAAGGCATAGAGGCGCTGTTCGAGGGTTTTGAAATCCTGGACCTGCGGAACACCGCGGGCCCCGTGAGCCTGATGCTTCTGGTCCTCATAGAGTTTTTCTCGATAATTTTTTCGTTTGGCAATGGCCGGACGAAGAACCTCGTTTACCTGCTGTTTTGTTTCCTGCTTTTCCCGGTCAAATACCTGGATTTCCCTTTTGTAAACCGTCAGGCCTTTCTGCCTCTGGCTCCCACAATATTTGCGGTGATGAAGAAGAAATGAAACGGGCGGAATCCTCCGGAAACCTCAACCTGGCAATGGTCCTCGCACTGCCCTTGCTGCTGTTGGCCGCAAACCCCAGGTGGATACTGATTGATCCATCCACCACACTGGTAGACCCTTATGTGTATACGGGTTATCTCCTCGATTTCAGGAACCACTCTCGCATATTCGCTGGCACATACTACGGCACCAGGCTCGGCTTTCTCCTTCCAGGGGTTGTCCTCTTCAGTCTCCTGCCGCCGGTTGCGGCGGAGATAACCCTCCATCTGGCATTCGCATACGCGGGGCTGCTGTCGGCCTGGTTTATCGCCAGGCGGACTCTCGGCGAGCGGGCCGGCCTTTTCGCCGCCGTCCTGATGGGCGGGTATTCATATTTTTTGTTTGCCAATAGCTGGGATTACGTGGACGGAGCGGCAATAGCATGGTATCTCATGTCGATGCTGGCCCTCACCCATGCATCCGGGTCCAGGGGGAAACTCCCCATTTTCCTGGCCGGCGTATCATTTGCCTGCATGGTCCATACGGAGCTGTTCATAGTGCAGCTTGCACCCGCGCTTTTTCTCTATTACATCCTCATGGACCGCAAGGGGGCAAAAAACCCTATATGGCGGCAGGCCCTTCTTTTTGCGGCGGGGGCGGCGGCCATTACGGCCGCCTTCGGCCTGGTAAAAATGCTGATGGGCCAGGGTTTTTTATTCTTCATGCCATCGATAAATTTCGCCACCGGCAACATCGCAAAACTAAACCCCTGGAAAACCGACTATCATTTATGGCTGTACAGTGCCGTGTGGCTGTTCATCCCGTCGGTCCTCCTGCTTACAAGTCTTTTGTCCATCGTGCTCGGACGGGACAAAGACCGGAATGCGCTTTATCTTGAACTGCATTTTCTTTTCTCGGCGGCCATAATGCTCGCTTTCCAGCTATGGAAGGGCACATGCCCCTTTGAATACTTTTACCATGCCTCTTTCCTCATCCCTTCGGCTTTCCTGGCGGCGGGCGCCTTTCTAAAGCAGTCCCTCGACCGGTTAAGCCATAAACAATTCTTATTTCTCGGCCTCTTCCTGGTGGCCGCGATTATCATCCCCTTTTCCATTTCTGGCATCCCGTTGAGGACCGGGTTTGGCAAGTCGTATCCGATTTTGTTGCTGATGCTGCTTTCAGGGATGGCGCTTGTATTTAAATGGAGGCCCGCCCTTCCTGTTTTCGTAGTTCTCTTCAGTCTTGCCAATTACACTTTTGCCGACTCCAGGCTTGTTAAAGGGGAGCCTTTCGAGTCGAGGGTGGACTATTTTACCGCCCTCGTTAAAGGAGTGCGGAAGGTGGGGGAAATGGACATGAGGACCCAGGGGCGGCTTTCCTTCTGGTATAACTGGCATGCCCTTCCGCCGGCCAGGTCTCTGTGCGCCACTTATCTTTGGGAGTACCGCATGGTCAACGAGAACTTCCCTGGCACCGGGGACGGCAGGTGCATGAATCGGATGCCGATATCGTCCCTTAACGAGATAGCGGTGCTCACCCCGGACGGGAACTCATGCGGGCAGGCCTCGCGGGTCCTCGCGGGGCTTGGGCTTGAAGCAAGGTGCATTTCGAGCACGCAGATAAAAAGCGGACAGGTGCGCTACGACATGACCGTGGTAAGGATAATTCATGGGGCGGCGCCTGCCGGGGAAAAGTTTCCCTATACCCTGTTCGACTATTCGGGCGCCGGCCTGTACAGCCATATGCAAAAGAATTTCTATGGCGGGGAAAACCTGTGGCGCAGGCTGCTTGAAAGACCGGCCCCGCCCGTATTAGAGATGAAAAAGGATGGGCCCTTCTTTCATGCCTCCGACAGGCGGGACCACATATGCACGCCTTTCCTGCCCAGGGTGCCCCGGGAAACGGGCGGTGGAAGATATGTGAAGGTGATTTTCTCATATCCTTCCGGATTGCCCGGCCCGAACTGCAGGGCCATGCTGCAGGACGGAAAATTTGCCTCCCTTGATACCTTTGCATGCTACGACCCTTCGCGCATGGAGGGCAAAAAAACGGTTTTTTACTCAAAACTGCCGCAAGGAGCCGGAAAATTCCGGCTGGTATTTACCAGGGGGGGCGAAGGGACATATCTTCCCGTATCGGTCAGGATAGAGCAGTCCGGCCGGGATTTTGCCGCATCCGGTCCCCATGATGTTTCTGGAAAAAATTTAAGGCCAAAGGTAAAATAGCCCGTATCGGCTTCTGCTTCTCTTCACGGGGTTTTGCGCCTTGAACTTTTTTGGCGGCGCTGATGATCCGGATGTTGTGGCTGATGGAGGGAAAAGCTGCATATGCTGAAAATCGGCATTATCGGATACGGCTACTGGGGACCGAACCTCGTCAGGAATTTCAACTCCCTTGATGCCGCAAAGATACTTGCCGTTTGCGACAAGGCCCCGGAGTCCCTTGAAAAGGTAAGGCGGATCTATCCCGGGGTCGGCACCTGCACCGATTACCGCGATATCACGTCTTCGCCGGAAATCGACGCCGTGGTCATAGTGACCCCCGTTTTCAGCCATTACGAGCTTGCCAGGCGGGCCCTTGAAAACGGGAAACATGTCTTCGTGGAAAAACCGTTCACATCCACTTCCGCCCAGGCCGAGGAGCTTTTGGAAATGGCCCATAAAAAGGGCCTCAAGATAATGGTGGACCATACGTTCCTTTTTACCGGGGCCGTAAAAAAAATAAAGGAGCTGGTGGACCAGGGCGTCCTCGGAGACCTCTTTTATTACGACTCGATGCGGGTGAACCTCGGGCTCTTCCAGCACGATGTGAACGTCGTATGGGACCTTGCACCGCACGACCTGTCCGTCATGGATTACGTCATCAAGTCCAAGCCCCTTGCCATCTCCGCAACCGGGATGGACCACTTCGGCAGAAAGACGGAAAACATAGCCTACATAACCGTTTACCTGGAGGACAACGCCGTCGCCCACTTCAATGTGAACTGGCTGTCCCCGGTCAAGATAAGGACGACCCTCATAGGCGGCAGCAAACGCATGGCGGTCTGGAA
>JAKAGP010000203.1 GCA_021825785.1 Nitrospirota bacterium | reverse complement strand
CCCCAGCGCAGATGGTATGATATCAAGGTCGGGGATGACCTTGGCAGAACCCTAAGGACTGGGTTCAAGGGGGCACCAAGCAACAGTTATGCTAAGCAGAGGACAGGGCAAATCCTGATGAATACCAACAACCGGCAGCAGAATAACAACAACCGGCGTCGCGGTCGTAACAACAATAACCGTCAGCAGAACAACAACCGCAATGGTTTTGACTATCAGAACCAGATCGATAACCGTGCGCGCGGAAACGCTGCGCAAATGCTGGAAAAATACAAGAAACTTGCGCAGGATGCCCAATTCAACGGCGATCGCGTCAACGCTGAATATCATCTGCAATTTGCTGACCATTATTTCCGTGTCCTCGCCGGTGACAAGGTAGATGTTGAAGCCGCCTATTTTGTCGAACGCGGTCTTGCGCAGGGCCATGTTGTTGCCGTAGGTGTAGTCCATGCCCAAGGCGTTGAAAATGGCGGCCATTGAATAGACGCCCCATGTGAGCATGAAATGCTCAATCCCGGATGCCTCCTTTGGCTGAATCATGCCGAAGGCGGCCACCACCCGCTCGTCATCGAATGCTGCGGCCATGTTCCGCACCCAGTCCTTGTCAACCAGCGTGTCTGCATCAGTGTAGAGAAGCAGCTCTCCATGCGCCGCGCGCGCGCCGGCCTGCCGCCCTGCCGCTATGGTGTGGGTGGTTTCCTGCACTACGGCATCGCAGTATTTCTTGGCTATGCTTACGGTCTTGTCGGTGGAATGCCCGTCGGCCACTATGAGTTCTATTGGGTGGCGGTAATTCTGGCGGCGGATGGACTGCAGCGTGGCTTCTATGTTTTTCTCCTCGTTAAGCGCCGGGATGATGACGGATACGCGCATGGGGAGGGGCATGAAGGGGGAGAATAAAAATGAGACGGGCCGCCTAAACAATTAAAAACATGAAAAACTAATAAAAATAACATGAAAAAAACAACTTTCGCGGCCCTTGCATTGGTTCTGACCATGCAGGGGGGCATGCACGCGCTCAAGGCCCAGGAGCAAAAAAGCGTAATGAACAACAGATTGCTTGTAGAAAAGTCCATCTATCAGGCGCCGGTCATAGAGAACCCATCTCATGCCAAATTCAAGGAAATCTTGAAGACGAACAAATTGGTCTTGGTCGAGCTTGGCCTGGAAAGCTGCGGGCCCTGCCTGAAATTCAAGCGCGCGGTCAAAGAGCTTTTCTCAAAAGACAAAAGAGCCTCAGAACTCACTTTTGTGTATTTTGACATATCAACCTCTGACGGGAAAAAGATATTCACTGAATACCAGGACTCGAGAGAAAGGACGGTACCGCGAGTATTCCTCGTGATGGATGGCGATGTGGACAAAACAAAGGACTATTTTGGAGTCCCCTCAAGCCCGTTTTATTGGGATTCTATCAAAGTTTCGGAAATGGGCAGTTATGGGTATGCGAATTTGTTCAAGAGAGAGTTTGATATCACGCTAACGACAGGCGATGAGCAGGCATTTTCTGGCAAATTGAGGGAAATCGCCAATTCCGCGCCAATAGGAAATGGCGGAAATTTCGTATTCAAGGGCATAAAATTCTCCGTCTTGCACAAGGAGAAAGACCTGTTGGAGTTCGTCTGCAATTGCAGCGGAACACCTGCGGAGAACTTCGTCGTGAAAAAATCCTTCTTTGAATGGATTGACTTGGAAGTGAAAAAGAGAACGCAAGTCGGTCAATGAAAACCCCTTTTTGCGCCTCGGAGATTCTGGCGGTTTTGGCGGCAATCTCGCTTTGCAGCCACTAGGCGCGAATGAGCATCAGCGCGTCAGGAAATAGACCAGAATTATGATCATGCTGATGACCACGGCAGAGAAGATTAGTTGGTCCACCATAGGCTAAAAAACGGGCGCAGGCTAAATAAACCCCTATGAAGGTCGCGTTCGTCTCGGATACGCATTTTGGATATGCCCGCTTTGAGGAGGACGCCTCGGCGCAGGGGAGGGCGGCCATTCTGGACGCTGCCCAGAGGGCGGACGTGCTGGTGCTTGGGGGAGACATATTCGACCACCGGATTCCAAAACTGGAGACCATTCTGGAAGTGGCCAAGGCATTGCAGGAGGCGCGCAGGAAACTGGAGGCAAAGAAAGGCGAGATTTCCCCGCTTATTCTCGGAATTCATGGCACGCATGAGAGAAGGGCGAAAGACGCGCTCAATCCGATTGCCATGCTGGCGCAGATGGGGCTGATGGAGGATTTGCACAACAGGACAATAACGGTTGAACGGAGCGGCGAGAACGGGAAGACCGAACGCGCCTCTTTTTCGGGCATGGGCGGGATTCCCGACGATTTGGTGCATGAGGCGCTGCTTCATCTTGCCTGCAAGCCTGTTGCTGACGCTGTCAATTTCTTTGTATTTCACCAGACCTTGCGCGAATTCATCCCCGTGCCGCTTGATGCGCTGGCATCCATTGACGATTTGCCGGCAGGATATGACTATTATCTGTGCGGCCACATACACGCGCGAAGCGAGCGCATGAACGGAAAGCTGCTGCTGTCCGGCTCCACCGTGATGACGCAGATGAAGGATGAGGAGAAAACTGGGAAAGGGTATTACATCATAGATACGCTCGCCCCGGCAGGCTCGCAGGCTTCATTTATCCCAATTTTAACCCGCCCGTTCGAAGTGTCTGAATTGAAGTTTGAGAAGGCCAAGCCGTCGGAGGTGAGGGAGGAGGTGGAAAAGGAGATACAGCGCCTGCTTTCGCGGAAATGGGAGGACAAGCCTGTGCTCAAGATAAGGCTGGCAGGAAACTTGAATTCCGAATCCTCGGACCTCGACTTGAACGGCCTTGAGCGGACCGAGCAGGCTTTTGTTTTCATAGACAATCGGCTGGAGGGGATGAATCTTGCGGCAGGCTTGGCTGCGCTCAAAGAGGAGAGGATGTCGCGCGCCACGCCGCTTGAATTGGGGATGGCCATGCTGCGCGAGAGGGCGGGAAAGGCGGGAATGAAGCCTGAGAGGGCGCAGGAATTGTTTGAGAAATATTCGAAAGAAGAATGAAACAGGGAAAAAAGAGGATTGAAAGCGCAGCTTAATCTTTCTGATAGAGCTGCATCTCGGCCCATTTCTCGGCTGATTTGGGCTTGCCGAACTCTGGGCTCACCACATCGTAGCAGGCCAGCACGTATTCGGTGCCGTCGGGCGCCTTGAACGCGTAGTCGGCATCGGAGGGGACTTTGGCTTGGCCAATCCTCCTGCCGCTGGCATCGAGGATGTCAACAACCGCAAGGCGAGTGATGTCAGCACGCGCGGAGTCGGCGGTGTCGGTCTTGACCACAACCGAGATCTCATTCAAAATAATGGTCAGGTCGTTCTTGGAGCGCAGCGTATCGCCGATTGTCAAGCGCTTGGCCGTAGTAGTGGCTGTATAACCCGGTACGTTGTGACGTCCGGACAGCTGGTTGACGTAGCTAATTTTGCCTGATTCATGAATTGTTACGGCGCAACTGTTGAAGGTCAGCGCAGAAATAATGCCAGCCACCAGCAGCTTCTTGCCGCTGAAAATGAAACTGGACTTCTTGGCGGGATTGACACCGTTGACCGGACTGTTCGCATTCGTTTTCTGGATTGTTCCCGGAGCGTTGGTTGCCATTTTTTCACCACCAAGTAGATAGTGCGATATTGTGGTACACTTAGAAAAGTTCGAGTTTATAAATATTGTGGTAAAATTGGGAAAAACTTGAATTCATCCACGTAACTGCCTTACATGCTCAACCTTTTTCTCAATAAGCTCCTTTGTCCCTATGTCCGGCCTGTGCCACACCGGCCCGGAGACGGCGAGGCAGCCTGCCTCTGCCTTTTTCTCTGCCTCGGCAATGGTTTTGCCAAGGCCCAGCACGGCGATGGAGCGGCTGGTGCTGGTGTAGATGCCCTCAGGCCGCTGGTCAACGGTGGCGTAATAGAGCTCTGCTTTCGATGATTTGAGCTTCTTGGCGTCTATGGAAATGAGGGATGGCGTGGCTGCTTTGGCCGGATAGCCCTCGGGCACAAGGTATTTCACCACGCTGGCGTCTTTGCTGAAGCGGATTTTCATCTTGTTAAGATGCCCGCCCTGCGAGATGCGCTCGAAGATGTCGGCGAGCGGGGTTTTGAGCAGGGCCAGCACGTTGATGGCCTCCGGGTCTCCGAAGCGGGCGTTGATTTCTATGAGATAGATGCCGTTGCGCGTGAGCATGAACTGGCCGTACATCACGCCTTGGAAGCGGATGTTTGTCTCCAAGTCAAGGATGCGGGCCACTTTCTGCATTATTTTGAACGCTTCTTCATAATGCGTCTGGTTGAGGAAGGGGAGCAAATGCCCGCCGCCGGAATAGGAGCCCATGCCGCCGGTGTTTGGGCCGCTGTCGCCCACATTCGCGCGCTTGTGGTCCTGCACCGCAGGCATGGGCAGAAGCGCGCGCCCGTCGCAGAAAGCCTGCAGGGTGAATTCCTCGCCCTCCAGCCTTTCCTCTATGATGACTCCCTGTCCTCCGATGTTCTGCGTAAGCACTGCGCGCGCGTAGGATTTGGCCTCCCCGCCGTCACGAAGCTGCGAGCCGACCACTGCAACTCCCTT
>JAKAGP010000202.1 GCA_021825785.1 Nitrospirota bacterium | reverse complement strand
GCAGAGAAGGCGGCGAAGATTCGGGAGCAGTTGAGGAAGAAGGAAACGAACCTGAAAATCAAGCTCGGCGGGCTCGTCTTAACCGCTGGCCTTGAGAATGAGCCTGAAAACGTGCTTCTCGGCATTCTCGTTCAGGGAGCAAAGCGCCTTGAAGCGGAGCGCGGAACCTTCGAGGCCCTTGGACGGACGGCTTTCGTGGACATCAAAAAGGCGAGGGCCGAAGAGAAAGCCAAGGCCAAACAGGCGAACGCGGAAGCTGCCGCTCCTTCTGGACGGTTCTTCCTCGATCTGAGCATTGAGCAGAAGGACGAGGCGAAAACTATTGCCACCGAAAACGGCAAGAAGCTGAGTTGGCACAGTGACCTGTTAAAGTGGTCCTGCGCTGTCGAGGACAAGGCCCTTTTTAAGCGCTGGTGGCCGAAGGAGGCTTAGCCGTGGATGAGGAGCTTCACGAAATTTTTGAGGACATGAAAGATTTGGTCGCGGTTCACCGCGATATTGCCAAGACTTTCGGCCAGCAGGTTGCCGAGGCGAAGAAGATCCAGGAGCAGATCAAGGCGGACCTCCAGGCCGTGAGCCTCACCGTCACCGGGCTGGAAGCGGCCACGGCCAAGGCGGAACAGGTGGCGGCTCGGATTGAGAAGCAACGCAATGAATCATGCGTTTCCGTCTCTCGGGCAAAGTGGGGGGTTGGCATGTCCCTGGCTGCTGCACTTATCTTTGCCGCCGCTGGCGGCTATGGTGGATGGTACTACGCGCAAGAGGGCGTGAAGGAAGCCAAAGCGGAATATAATGCAGCGACGGCAAAACTTCCTGAAAATGCAAAGTGGGTTGCTACGCCTGAAGGTCAGAAAGCTAAAAAACTTGCTGAATTGAACCCAATAGACAAGTTTTTGTCTTGTTCATACGAGGGATGGAATATCGAAAGTAAAGGTGGCAATACGTTTTGCTATCCTGAGCGGACGAAAGAAGGAACTCTTTGGGGTTGGCGGATTAAATAGAACCGCCGCAAAAGCCGCTTGCAATATCGTGCCAAGCCCGTCGCAAAGCCTCCGGTTTGGCACTGCATTGCAGCTCCAGGCGGCTCCGGAGAAAGAGCCTTTTCCCCCCCGCCCCCTGGGTGCGAGGGGCAGGGGGGGAAAAGCCAAGGCCAGAGGCAAAGAACGGGGAAATCCAGGGTGGTGCCTGTCCCGTTCGGCGTCCCTGGCCTGTTTCTTTTTCCGTGAGCTGAGTCCTCGAAGCCACGGAAGGGGCGCGAGTCTGCGAGTGCCCGGCTCTTTCGCGAAGCGATACCCCGGACCGAGTTGCGGCTACACGCTCACGATCTGGCCCAGGCCGAGCTTTGAATGCCTACCCCACGCCCTCCAAGGCCATGCCTTTCGCTCTTTGCCTTTCGATGCTCCGGCATCGTGCGAAGCACAGCCGGGCATCCTTGCTTCTTTTTCTTGGGGTCGGTGGCCGTGGGCTTAGTTTTCGCCCCGGCCCCTCTTAACTCTCTTTTGAGAGTTTAAGAGTTTAGCTTTTGTATCGTCAATTATTTCAGCATCTTTCAGCCTTCATTTGACCCATGTACGGAGGTCTTCTGACCCATGTACGGAGGTCTTCTGACCCATGTACGGAGGTCTTCTGACCTATCCGACCATTTGACTTGTTTTGTCACTTGGGTCAAAAGAACCCCATGAGCAAGCAACACCTGACCGAGTTCAAAAAGCACAATGCGGCAATTCATGTTGACACTCGTTCATTGACCATCACGCATCGGAAGGCTTTTAATATTCTGCTTTGGAATGCCTGGGATGAGCTTTCAGAAAATAAGATGCACTCAATAGGTGTTTGGGAGTTATGCAAAATGCTCAACTTCCATGATGTTCAAACGCTGTATACTGAATTGAAAAAACTTCCTGGCATCCTTGTAGAGTGGAACTTATGCAGGGATGATGGATGGCCCATTGACATGGGAGCATGTGCCTTATTGGCTGGCTTCAAAATGACTGGCAATAGTTTTGAGTATAGCTTCTTTGAAGGGTTTAGACCACATTTGAGCAATCCAAAGCTGTGGACGAAAATAAAAATCGAAATTGCAAACCTATTTACATCTTCATACGCTCTAGCATTATATGAAACATGCAATAGGTATGCGCCAAAGATAACCGGGGATAGTAGATGCACTGGCGACAAGGATGTTGATGAATGGCGACAACTTTTAGGCATTCCTTCAACAGGAACATATAAGAGCTTTGCCGTTGTGCATCAGAAGATCATTAAACCAGCCGTTACTCAGGTTAACAAACTTTCAGATTTGAATATTGTGCCTGAGTACACCAAGAAAGGGCGTGGCAATGCTCTATCAAAACTTAGATTTGTAATTACTAGGAAAAGTGATTTCAGGCTTCCTGAACGTCAGAAAGAACTTCCTGGGCTGTCGAAGCAGATTCTTGCGGAGCAGATCACGCGCTTTGCGCCTGATTTTAACCCTGCGGAAGAGTATCTTAAACAAAGCAGGGCCGGAGTAAAGCCGCAGTACGGACAGCAACTTCCGCTGCTGCCGGAGTGAGCTAGCGGCCCCTTCCCAAGCCGCGTGTGACCTGTTTAGCGAGGTTCTGAACAAGGTTTGCACTCTGCAAAACCTGTTGGGCTTCTTTGATAGGCAAGACCTTCGCAAGCTCATTCTTCAGAATTTGAAGCCCTAGAGTCTTTACTGTGCTCACGCAAGCCGTTGCGAGAGAAGCGAAGGACTTGTTTGCCACATTCGCCAACCTCTTCATCTTTTCCATTCCTAAATCACGCTCAATCGAATCAGGCATAGCTTTGACCTTCGTTTCAAGATTTCTGAAGGTGTCCAACTTTTTCCCGGCATCTTGAGCGTGTGACCGGAGATAGTTCAAAGCCTTCTCCGGGCTTTGCTGCATTTCAGCAAGCTGCCTCTCTTGCCGACTTGCGGCCATGTCCCTTTGCACTTCATCCCGCGACTGCTGCGACGGCTCCAGCTTCGGCTTCTGCTCCTCCTTGGCCGCGGGCTTGAGGCCCACGTCCGGGGCCTGCTCTTTTGGCCTCTGCTGGGCCTCTGGCTGCGCATGGGAAGTTTCATGCACGATGGGCGCGTTTTTCACCCCGGCGCGTTCTGGGGCCAAATCTGGCGATTGCTGGGCCTGTCCCTGCGGCTTGACCTGGGGCGCCACCGTCTCGGCCTGTTCTGCGCTCTGGGGCCTCTCTGGCGCGGCTTGCGGCTTCCGCGACACCTGGGCAGCCTCTTGGACCTGGGGGCGCTCCTGGGCCACCTCCTGCGGCTTGATCTGCGCGGCCCTCTCCCTGGCCAGGGCTTGGGCTTGCTCCCCGTCCAGGTAGCCCAACGTCGAGGGCCTTTCCTGGCCTTGGCTCATGCTCCGGGTCAGTTGCTCGAAGGTCTTGACCTTGTTCTTGTCGGCGTAGAGCTTGAAATCTCCCTTGTGTCTTGTCGCTCCAACGTAAGTTGTACGATTGTTCCAGGTAGAGCCATGCAGCGCGTAAACGTCTGTCTGTGTCTTCCCCTGTCCCTTGTAGACTGTTCCGGAATATCCAAGGGCAAAGCCGTCATACTCCTTCGGATTGAATGAGACTGACGCGCCGTTATCTAGCTTCACCTTGATTGATTCAAGGCTAGCCTTTTCTACAGTTCCGAAATTGCCATTGATGAGGTTGTTATCAATGCTCTTTGCAGTCGCATTGAACTGGATACGATCGCCAACGCCTATCGTTTGCTTGAACTCATGGACTCCTTTCTTGCACTCGTATGTTATGCCTTCCTGCACCTTGCCCATTTCACGCATTGCGCGGCTACACTCGTCATTGATGCGGTTCACTTCCGCATTTGTCCCGGCGTAAATGAATCTGTTTGCCTCTGGATTCTGTGCAACGTTTCGCTTCCATTCGTTCAGTAACGACTCAACAGGCTTTTCAGTACCCTTGATGCAACCATGCTCTTTGTATATTTGTATGGCTTCATGAATCTTTCCGTCGGCAAGATTCATGCTTGCTTGCCTCATCCAATCTTGTTCCTGCCTGCGGACTTGCGAAATCAAGGCTTGCTCGGACTCCTTGCGGATTTCCGTGTACATTCCTCCGCGCTGGATGCTGGCAAGCTGCGCATCATCGCCAACCATGACAATTTTTGCGCCTGTCTGCTCCACTTGCTCAAGCAATCTGTCCAGGGTCTTGTTGTCCAGCATTGCCGCTTCATCAACGAAAACAGCGGTCTTACTGTCCCAAGCCTTTGCCTTGCTGCGGGAGTTTGTGCGCCTTCCTTCCTGCCTCAACAGTTCAGCATGAACGGTAGATGCCTCCGTGAAGCCGTCTTTCTGCATGTCCCGGCTGACGGTGTTCGTGGGGGCCAAGCCCACCACGCGCCAGCCGTCCGCCTCGAAGGCTTCACGGGCCGCGCCCATGGTGTAGCTCTTGCCGGCTCCCGCCCGGCCCTGGATGACGCAAAGCCGGTTTGCCGCCGTCATCACCTCAAAGGCTTCTCGCTGCTCTGGGTCCAGGGTTTTGCGGGAAAGCGCCTGCCTCCTGGCATGTTCTGAGACCTGGCCGCCGGCCTCACCCATTTTCCGGTCCGTGAGCTCCAGGA
>JAKAGP010000201.1 GCA_021825785.1 Nitrospirota bacterium | reverse complement strand
ATCGTCCTGAACACGCGCGTAAAATCGGCAACCGGACGCTCGCCCTATGACCTGCCGCAGGACAGCCAGGGGAACCTGCTTGATCTGCCCACCGGCAACGGGCACTGGGGTGTTTCGGCCGGGTTTACGGCCGTCAAGATCAGCGATCCGGCGGTGCTGTTTGGGGGGGTAAATTATTATTGGAACTTCGCCAGGAATGTAGGCGGCGCATACGGGACCATAGACCCGGGCAACAGCATAGAGTACCTGCTGGGCATGGGCTATGCCCTGAACGACAAGCTCTCGCTGGACACTTCCTTCCAGGAACGGTTTACGATGAGGGACAAGCAAAACGGAGTGGCCCTGCCGGAGACATATATAAATGCAAGCACCCTTTCGCTGGGGATAAGTTATGCGTATTCCAGCCGGGCCACCCTGGAGCTCATGGTGGGCATAGGGGTCACAGTAGACGCGCCCGACTTGCAGTTCACCTTGAGCGCGCCGATAAATGTCTTCTGACTCAACGTATTGCCGCGGGACTCAGAGGCAGGCCCTCCGGCACTTCTGAAAATCTATTTCGTACTTGTTTATAAGCAAGTAGAGGCTGGGCCTGCTGATGTTCAGGACTTTGGCCGCATGCGAAATCACAAACCCCGTTTCGGAAAGCGCCTTTATGACCAGGTCCCTGTCCAGCTTTGAGGCCGGCACCTTCTGCCGGGCCTGGGGCTCCGGGTTCCAGTTCATGCTTATGCTGAGTTCCTTCGGGGTGATCTAAGGGCCGGAGCTCATTACTAGCGCGCTTCTTATCCTGTTTATCATCTCCCTCACGTTGCCGGGCCAGCCGTGCCCCTCGATGGCCCTGACCGCAAGAGGGCTGAACTCCTTTGTCCCGCAAACCTGCTCTCTTGAAAACTTGCGGAGAAAATATCTGGCTAGCAGTATCTTGTCCGCCCCTCTGTCCCGCAGCGGAGGCAAATTTATCGTGAATGCGTTCAGCCTGTAGAAGAGGTCCTTTCTGAACCGCCCCTTTTCGACGGCTTCCTCCACCTGGCAATTGGTGGCCGCGATTATTCTTGCGTCTACCGTCTTGCCCCCCTTCGACCCGATCCGCTCCACTGTCTTTTTTTCAAGGAACCTCAGCAGCTTCGACTGCAGGCTGTGCGGCAGGTCGCCTATTTCATCCAGGAAGATCGTGCCGCCGTCAGCCTCTTCGAACTTGCCTTTCCTGCTGGCATATGCGCCCGTGAACGAGCCCCTTTCGTAGCCGAAGAGTTCCGCCTCGAGGAGCCCTTCGGGGATGGCCGCGCAATTTATCGCGATGAAAGGCTTATCCTTCCTGCCGCTCCTTTCATGTATTGCCGCGGCGGTGAGCTCCTTGCCCGTGCCGCTCTCCCCAAGTATCAGCACGCTTATGTCCGTTGTGGCCACCTTGCGTATCATCGAGAATATCTCCAGCATGCACTTTGACGCGCCGACGAATTCCGCCTCCTCCACCCCGGTCTTTTGCTTCAATATCTCGCTGTCAATGTGCCTTATAACGGCGCCGATCTGCTTGCCGTCCAATTCTCCGGCCCGGCTAGCGACGCGGGAAAGAAACGTTTTTTTCAGGTGATTGTCCAGATACGCGCCGTCCTCGAATGCCAGATAATTACCGCAGCTCCGGCAATATTCTTCCCCGCCGGAGCGCTCCTTGCCGCAATAGGGGCATGAAGGCCCCTGCGAAAGCAGCGCCCTGACCAGTTTCCAGGCCGCGGCCATCTTTGACAGATCAGGATAATAAAACCTGACGGCGGCATTCCCATCTTCAGCCCGGACCACAATGCCGGAAAGCTCCGCTTCCGGGCCCCTCAGTATACGCAGCTCAAGCGCCTGTCCCTGCTCAAGGGATGCTTTTTTGATCAGTCCTCCGCTCAGGCTGAGCCCTTCGATCCAGGCCGGCCTGTCAGGTCTGCCGGGGCCTCCCTTGATCAAAACCTGCAGGTGCTCCTGAACCCGCACATCGATTCTAGCCAATGAAAGCCTCCAGAAAAAGGAAGAAGCAAGATTGGAAAGGCGATGATATGAAACCAATCTATTAACTGATGAGGAAATAGTCAATCCCCCAAATTATAGAGACCGGCAAATGCTGAGCCATTTTTGGGGGTTAGCCATAAGGCTGCTTCATATCGAAGGCGGCACAGAGGTATTCCGCAGGCCACATCGCAAGCCCTCCTCACCCCCACGCGTGTGGGGACAATCTAAAAAAAGGTATTGATTTTATTGCATTCGTATAAGAAAAAGTCCCTCGAAGTCTTCGACCGATCGCGCCGTTTCACCCCAGCTCCGGATTCGGAACCCCTGCTCATTATCGCTCGAATAAACCATCACACTGCCGCCTTCTCTGGCCTGTCCGCACGCCTTTTCCCAAAGGCGGTCCCGCACCATGGCAGACACCTTTCCTACAAATACCCCGGCTTTCGGTTCCAGAAACCACCGTGTCAATTCTCCTCGCAATCCGGACGGCACACGTTCAAGAATCATCACCACCATCATTACCCTCCATTTCGTCACTATCCAGCGGATGAACGCGCCCGCCTTCCACTTCTCCCGCCACAGGGTCCCACAATGAGCCTGGGGCTGCGGCATCCTGATCGAAAGATTCGCCATCGGAAGCCGATCCCCGCTTTTCCAACATCAGCGCCGTTTGTATGTCCGGTATGATCCTTTCCAGGAGCCGCGTGGATACAAATCCGTCCCGGCAGGTCAAACGCACCCGCCGTTCAAGTCCATCTTGCCCTTCTGCCGCCGCGCGGAACGCAACCGGAATTGTAACCTCTGCCTTATAGATATCCGCGACATCGTACACGAACGATAGCATCTTCCCTGTATGAACAAATCCGAGCGCGGGCGAGAAACCTGCTGACACGATTGCCGCATGGCAAATGCCATACAGGCATGAGTTGGCGGCCGACAAGGCCCGATTCACAGGGTCCGCATTGCTCCAGTTGTCCCGGCGGTAGCTTCGGCCAGACCACGGCACGCCAGTTTCCCGGGCGGCCCTGGCGTATGACTCCCGAACGCGTATTCCTTCCATGCCGCGGATTTGCTGAAGGGTCAACTCGGGATTGAATTTCTCGGAAAAACGTAATTGATAAAGGCGGCGCACTACCTGCATACGGAGGTCCGCATGTGCCCACATCCTCGCCTGGTGCAGAAAATTCGACGCGCTGCGCGTCTCTCCCATACCTACTGCATAAAATCTCACCCCCTCCTCCCCGCACCAGACCACAAGACACCCATGATCTGCCAGGACCGAAATGGCGGCATGCGAAATTGAGACGCCCGGTCCTAGCATCAGCAAGGCCAGATTGGCGCAGGGGACTGGCACCATGCCGGCTTCATCATGGATGGCAATGGCCCTAGCTTCCTGATCGATGCGGCAATGCTCGACATAAAGATAACTCCATCCGTCACTGAACTTCGGAAGGACGTGCAGGTCTTTAATTCTCATTTCGCCCCCACAGAGACAAGCGCAACAGAAAGAAGACCAAAACCAAATGCCTTGCCGGAACCAATGCCTCGAACGAGGGTTTCCAAAAAGGCATTTGTATCCGTAACCCGCAAGAGACCTTCGAAGAGAACAGCCAGGTGCGTCATTGCATGTCCACTGGCCGAATCCCTTTTGTGTCCTTGCTGCTTTCCCCCACTACAAACGTTTACGCGCGGAACCAGCCTAATGTCGCCTCTCACGTCCTTGACTTCGTTCATGAGAAGCTCGAAACCGCCGGGCACGCCCCTTTCTCTCTCAAATCCTTTGCGAATCAACCAGGCGATTTGTTCGTCCTCGCGTCTAAGTTCGACTCGCTTGCCCTTCATAGTGTCATCGCGCTTCGCGATTCGTTTGGTCGGATTGGCACGCAAGCGGAACGAGAGGACTTGTCCGTTTTGAAGTTTCTGATAAGCCGGCATGATGTCCTTACATGAAAAATTGGGCATCTCCGTATCCGCGCAAAGGTAATCATTCAGTCCATCGAGAAACGACCAGTCCGGTTTGACGAGTGACTGGACGTAGAGCTTGACTGCGCCCCTAAGGTCATCAACTTCCGCACGAAAAAGGACGCCAAATTCATCGCGAGCTTTGGATTTCATCTCGTCCGTGGCTTTTGGGAAGGCGCGCATCAGCGTGCGGTGCATTTCATAAGGATGAGCGAGTTCACTCATAACCTGCCGCGAGCCTGGGTTGAGGATCAGCCGTGAGAGGAAAAGCGAATTTATTGCGGCAGTCATCATGCCGTTCCTCCTTCAAACTTGGTCTGGAGTGATCGCGGTTTGAACCGCCGTTCGCGGAAACAGAGAGGCCAGTCGTGCTGGGTTCTTTCGCCATCAGGCGTTTCCAGCACTATACGTTTTTTTGAGTCTCCTGAGAACAGATGTTTCTCCAAAGTACCTTCTTTAGGACTGTCGTCAGGGCCCAGGGGCAGGACAGCTAAGGGAAAAGACTTGCGGCCTAGGAACAAAATCCAGGCCGGGTTGCAGAGCGCTTTGGCGATATCTTCAAGCAGATCTTTGTTATTTGACTGCAATCCGACGGTGAATGACGCATCGGCCAGATAGTCCCGATAGGACACGACGGTGTCCTTTCCGCTCCCGT
>JAKAGP010000200.1 GCA_021825785.1 Nitrospirota bacterium | reverse complement strand
CGGGGGCTATATAGTGGTAGACAAGACGGAGGCTATGTCCGTAATAGACGTGAACACCGGCAAATATGTGGGCAAGCAGGACCTCGAAGACACCATTTTGCGCACGAACCTGGAGGCGGTAAAAGAGATAGCCTACCAGATAAGGCTCAGGAACCTTGGCGGCATAATAATCGTAGACTTCATAGACATGGAGATGGCCGAAAACAGGCAGAAGGTCTTCTGCGCTCTCCAGGATGCGATGAAAAAAGACCGCACCAAGAGCACCATCTCCCAGATAACGGAGCTTGGCCTCATCCAGATGACAAGGAAACGCGTGAGAGAGAGCCTTGTCAGGACCGTCCTTGAGCCCTGCCCGTACTGCGAGGGGAAAGGCAACATTAAATCTGTCACCACCCTTTGCTACGAGATATTCAGAAAGGCGGAGCGGATGGCAAAGCACGGGCTTAAACGCATCGTCATAACCGCCCATCCTCATGTGGCCGAGATACTCCTTGACGAGGAGAGGCAGAAACTGGAGGAGATAGAAAGCGCCTACGGGATGGAGATGACCATTAACGAAGATCCGGCGCTGCACCAGGAAAACTATGAGATCACGGCGCTGTGAAGAAAAAGAAATAGAAAAAAGGACTTTTTGTTTTTGGACAGTTTTTACCCTTCTTTAGACCGTTTGACTGGGATATTAAAGGGCCTTGGGAGCGCCGTTGTGGCCTGCTCCGGCGGAGTGGACAGCACTTTTTTATTAAAGGCGGTGAAGCTTTCGGGCATAAGGGCGCTTGCCGTGACCTCTGCCTCCCCCTCTCACCCGCAGTGGGACGTGCAGACCGCAATAGAGATGGCCTCCGCCATCGGCATACCGCACAAGATAATAAAGACATGCGAACTGGAAAACCCCGCCTACAGGGAAAACCCGCCGGACAGGTGTTATTACTGCAAATCGGAGCTATTTGCGGCCTTGACGCAGATAGCCCGCAATGAGGGTTTTTGCTGCGTGATAGACGGCAGCACGGCGGACGACCTTGGGGATTTCCGGCCGGGCATGAAGGCGGCAGGCGAGTTGGGGGTAAGAAGCCCCCTTCTGGAGGCGGGCCTGGGAAAAGACGAGATAAGGCGGCTTTCGAGGGAGCTTGGTCTTGGCACATGGGACAAGCCGTCTTCTCCGTGTCTTGCCTCCAGGGTGCCTTACGGCACGCCGGTAACCGAGGCCGGGCTCAGGAAGTTGGCCCTTTCCGAGGAGGCATTAAGGGCGCTGGGGCTCAGGGAGTTTCGTGTGCGGGACCACGGGGATGTGGCACGGGTTGAGGTAAGCCAGGCGGATTTCGACCGCGCTCTTGCGGCTAAAAAAGAGATCGTTGCGGCGCTCAAGGGACATTTCAGGTACGTGTGCCTGGACCTGGAGGGGTTTCGAAGCGGAAGTTTGAATCAGGGTACCAGATGAAAAATATGAGTGAGGACATAAGTAAAAGAGCACGCGCGCTTGCCTCGTCTTTCAAAGACCTGAGGGAGGGTCTTATGGGCAAGCTCCTTGAGGGCAACTCCATGGGCAAGGAGATCGATCCTGGGGCAGCGGCGCGGCTGCTTGAGGCGGGCGGGAACGGACCGGGGCTGGAAGACTGCGCCCGCTGCGGCAGTTGCAAGGCGCGGTGCCCCGTCTATGAGCTTACGGGCAATGAGGCCTTTTCTCCAAGGGGAAGGCTCATGCTGCTGCGGGGGCTTGCCGGAGGCGCAACGCCGCCAACGGAGGGGCTTCTGGGCAGGATCTTTTCTTGCACGCTTTGCGGCCGGTGCGACGTCTCCTGCCCGGTTGGCATTAAACCTACGCAGTTTATCTACAGGGGGCGGGACGTCCTTAGAAAGCTAGACTCCAAAAGGCTGCTTACCCGCACCGCGCTTCGTGCGGGCCTGAACAGACCTGCACTGGGCATGAACGCCGCAAGGTTCATAACCGGGCTTAAACATGACTTTCTTAAAAAACTTGTGCCCCGCTTGCCGGAGGGGTTGAGTTTCCCCGGCCGCCAGCTAAAAAGCGGGCACCAGGTGATAACGCCAAGAAAGGCCGTGGGCCGGGTGGCCGTCTTTGCCGGGTGCGCGGCCAATTATCTGACGCCCGGGACGGGGGAGGACCTGATAAGCATACTGGTGGCGGCAGGCTATGAGGTGGTCCTGCCCGGAGGCGAGGTCTGCTGCGGGATGCCGCTGAGGGGCCTTGGCCTTGAGAACGAGGCCAGGAGGTTCGCGGAAAAAAACCTGGAGATCTTCGGCAAGCTCAACGTGGAGGCGGTGGTAAGCCCCTGCTCCACGTGCGTATATATGATAAGAAAGCGATACCCCGAACTGGCTGGCGGCGGCGTGGAAAACGCTATGGATGCCATGGAGTTCCTGCTGTCTCCGGGCAGACTCGATCTTGGGCCGGTACGGGAGAAAACCACGGCCCGGCCTGAATCGGGGAAAAGACCTGAAGCGAATAAGCTTATCTGGCACGAGCCCTGCCACCTCAAATACGGCCTGGGGTTTAACGCGGGGCTCCTTTTGGAGCTTTTGAACATCGAAAGGACAAAAGAGGAAGGCTGCTGCGGGTTCGGGGCTTTCCTTACGGACAAGGAGACCTCGCGGGAGCTCCTTTTAAAAAGGGTGAGCGCCTATGAGGGTGCGGACATGGTGGTCACCTCCTGCCCGGCCTGCAGGATACAGCTTGAAAGCGCAGGCATAAAAACAGCCCATATCCTTGAGCTTGTTGAAGAGGCCTTTTCCGCCGCGGACAGTGAGGCAAAAATAGCGGGATGAACAGGTGGCGGACCAAAGCGCGAGCGAAACAGGATAATCCGGTAAAGCATCAACATTCGTCCCCTTCGGGGACCGAATGCCGGGCAGGGACGAGAATGAAAAATGGAATATATTTTTTTGCTATAATACGCGCACGATAGGCGCAGTTTTTTCGAGCTGCGCTTTTTTTGTTTCATGAAGTAAAAGGTAAAACGTAAAAAAAGTAAAAACGCAAAAATGGGGGTAACATGATTTCAAGATTCAAGATTTTGGCTGGAATTGTCCTGGTCCTGTCAACGGCCGGAATACTGTCAATGGCTGGAATGGCGGCCGCCGATACCGATTGGTGCTACCAGTATGTCACTTCAAAACAGTACGATAATGCCATAACTGCCTGCACGGAGGCGATCAATTCCGGCAGATACAGCGGGAACAACCTGGCCATATCGTATTATGACCTAGGCCTTGCCTACGACGGCAAGGGCCAGTATGACCTTGCCATAACCGATTACTCGAAGGCCCTGGAGATAAACCCTTCATATGGCAATGCCCTGTACAACCGCGGCTGCGACCATTATTCGAAAGGCGAATTTGATGCCGCAATCTCCGATTACTCAAAGGCCCTGGAACTGAACCCGTCGAATGCCAATGCCCTTTTTGGCCGCGGCGGCTCCTATTTGGAAAAAAGCGAATACGACCAGGCGCTGGCCGACTATAACAAGGTAGTGGAGATAGATCCAAGCTTTGCCGCCGCCTTTGAAGGACGCGGCCTCGTCTATGTGGACAAGGGGCAGTATGACCTCGCGGTGCCCGAGTTCACCCGGTGCCTGCAGCTTAATCCGGCCGATTCAACGGCTTATTTTAACCGCGGCTATGCATATAAACTGCTGGGGAATTATGCCGGCGCCATAGCCGATTACTCGAAGGCCATAGAGCTAAACCCCTCCTATTTCCGCGCTCTTTACGACAGGGGCCTCGTCTATGGCAAAGAGAACCAGTACGACCTGGCGGTGGCCGATTACTCAAAGGCCCTTGAGCTGAAACCCTCCGATGATCAGACGTACTATAACCGGGGCATCGCCTACGCCAACCTGGGCCGCTACAATATGGCCATCGCCGATTTTGCGAAAACGATAGAGCTTAAGCCGCAGGACACCGAAGCCTATGTCTGGCGGGGAATAGCCTACAGATCCGGCGGAAAATATGACCAGGCCCTGGCCGACTTCACAAAGGCAATAGAGATAGACCCTTCGTACACCCTTGGCTATGAGCACCGGGGCTATGTCTATTTCCTTCAGGCCGCCGATGAAAAAGCGATAGCCGATTTCACGAAGGCCATCGAGCTTGCGCCCTCCGACCCCTATTCGTATAATGAGCGGGGCATCGTACATGAAGATAGGGGGCAATTCGACCTTGCGATAGCCGATTTCACAAAAGCCATTGGGCTTAACCCTAAATCCGCAGGTTACTATAGCAACAGGGGCACTGCCTATAACAGCACGGGCCAGTATGCCCTGGCTTTAGCCGATTACGCGAAGGCGATAGAGATAGACCCTTCCTATGAGACTGCCTATGACGACCGGGGCATGAGCTACCTGGCCCAGGGACTGCTCGATAAGGCCGCGGCGGATTTCACCAAGGAGATCGGGATCGACCCTGGCTACGAATGGGCAAGGATAAGGCTTTTGATCGTCCTCCGGAAGACTTCCCGGCAGAAGGGAAACCAGGGGCTTGAACAACTGGCGGATTACGTGAAAGCGCATCCCGCCACGGATTGGGTAAGGACCGTATCGTAATATTATCTTGGCGACGTCACGCAGAAAGGGCTTCTTGAAGCGGCCAATGCCGGAAAGGACAAAAAT
>JAKAGP010000199.1 GCA_021825785.1 Nitrospirota bacterium | reverse complement strand
CGGGAAGGCCGGCATGTCGCAGCACGATGAAATCTTTTCCGCATTGTTCAAATACACGCAGGCATTGACGGTCGCGCTCAGTTATCGCGACCACCCGACGCGATTGCATTCCGATCGCGTGCGCAACCTGGCCATCGAAATCGGCCTCGCCTGCAAGCTGACGATCGAGGAACGCGATATCCTCGAAGCGTCCCTGAATTTTGGCCCATTCGCGCCTCGTTGCAAGATCTAGATGCAGTCCATACTCCTGGAAAGACTGGTGAAGAAGGCCGACTATAACGATGGGATTTTTATTGCTACGCGCCGCTTGTTCAGCAAGCTCCTGCAGGACGAACACGTCTCCCTTCTGAGGATATCGGGCAGCGTACTCAAACAATTTGCCTAGTTCATCAACGATCAACAGTACTCCCTTATAACCCGAAACGTTTGCGGCTTCAGAAAGGGAAGAGAGTGCACCGACGACTTGACGAGTATCCCAGGGCTGCCCGTTCCGCTGTGACTTCAGCACATCTGCCAGATATTGAACCGACGCGCTGACTTTACTATTGTGCGTTGAGGAAGCAGCGGCAAGGATGCCTTCAGCCAGGCACTTTGAGGCTGGTGTCCGCCGCGCAGTGGCAAGTATGGGCAAGAAACCTTCCGAACTAGTGTCAAACAAACCAATTTTGCGCAGTTGAGCAGCGAGGCAAGGATCTGCATCCTCAAGCTGACGTCGGGCCTGTTGCCCTTGCTTGCCGGCCGAGCAGAACAGGCGCGTTAGGAAAACCGCAAAAGCAGACTTGCCTACGCCATAAGGCCCCGTGAGCGTCCATGCCCGATAGGGAGAGCCGTTGCCCATTCCTTCAGTAAGTCGCCTCAATGCCTCGCGAGCAGTAGGTGTTACGATGTAATCGCCATTCTGGGAGGCGGCGAGAAAATCTTTTTCGAGGTGAATCGAGCGTCTAAAGCGCCCTCTTACCTCGACGTACTCGGATAGCAGCGTTGCTGAAGCAGTCATTCCTGGCTGCCTCCCTGGTAGTAGTTGTCGAGAATCTTCAAGGGATCGAAACTCTTTCGGCGGTAGATCTGTTTCAAACCCGCCGTCTCGTCCAGGATTATATTTCCTCCCATGGTATCCTCTAAATCCTCAACGTACTCGATAAGACTGTTCTCATCCAACTTAAAGACCTGTCCGGGGCTCGCCTCTCCATAGAGGCACTCCTGAATACTCATCGTTTCGGTCCGGTTCTGCCTTCGCCCAAAGTGGTCATGCAGGGCATAGGCGAACACCGATGAAGGCAAGGATGGCTTCGGCCCTATGGCGAAGCGGTAAAGCTCTCCATCTGGGGAAGGTTGGATAAGGTTTAGTTGCAGCAGTGGGCAAGCAAACGACTCTTCCACGACAGTCTGCTTTTTCGGCCCAGCGCCAGCTACGTATGTCCGTATCAAGCAGTCCGCGTCACGTGCGATCACGGAGTCACCGACCTTCAGTCCCTCCTTCGCTGCAAAGTCGTGCATGTAGTTCGTGATCTCCCGACGGGTGAAATCCGGTCTATTGAAGCGGGAAAAAAGGAGCTGCCAAGCTGTCCCTATCTTAGGATTGGTTGCGATCAGCCAGTGGATCAGCCAGAGAGAGGCGTCATCCTCAAGAAACGGGTCCCATGCACCCTTTAACAGAAGGTGCCTAGCGATCTCGGTTGGTTGGAGGCTCCGGGCGGAGGTTTTTCTTGCACTAGGATCAGGTTCAACGAGTTGGGCTACGTGACACCAGTGCCGGATACTTTCTACCATGTTTTTGCCGACTCCCAGCAGTACCAGGGCATCGTCACGAAAGAACAGGTCAGGATGCTCCGCGACACCCCGAACGCCCTTCTCCAGCCACCCGTAACGGAAGGCAAAAGTCTGATGTCCAGAAAACTTATAAGTTACGGCTATGCTCATTGCCGGAAAGGCTCCTTAGTCTTGCTTTTCTCTGAAAATCCTTCATCTTTCTATGCGCCGAGGTCTCTGTGTTCTTTGAGCCAAGCGTCAATGGCGTTTTTAAGAAATCGCCAGTGCCGGCCGATCTTCTGGGAGGGGACCTTGCCTTCCCGGACAAGCTTGTAAAGCGTCGATTTCGGAATCCTCAGATAGGCGGCCAATTCTTCGATGGTCAGGACCTCGCCTGGATTCTCATTCATCCAGCGCACCTCTTTGGCTTGAAGTCGAAAAGTAAGGTGGGGTGCTCGATAACGGCTTATTTATTTCAAGTGGTGACAGTTGTTGTCAAGCATTTTTCTTGCCTATGGGAATGTTGTTAACACCTATCGGATTCTCCGAGGCCAAGGGATGGCCGGCTTTCAGACCTGCTCTTGGCCACAGCTTCCTAGAACCTGCGCGCCTTGTCAGGGGGAACCTCTTTTTCGGCCTCGCTTTCCTTGGCCCAGTCAATGGCGTCCAGGGCATAGCTCTTGACCAGCTTCTGGAAAAACTGGCTGAACGTACCGGAGAAACCGAAAAAGTCCATGCCCGCGATCTCGCCGTTGATGGCGAATATGGCCCCCACCTGGCACTCCACCAGACGGAAATCCCGGAGATACCCGTCCATCCTCTCCCTGGTGCTTTCGTACACGTCCGACATGGATCCCGTTGGGGCATTTGCCTCAAGGTGATGGGCCTTTTCGCTGATGTCGTCCCAGATCCTGCTCTGGTCGGAACGGTAGCCTCTGCCGGCCACGAAGTTCTCGGCGACGATGCTCTGGCTCATCTGGCGAAGGCTTGCATGCATCATCTTGTCACTGGTCTGAAATTCCCGGCTTTTATAAGCCCACCGGCCGTGCTCCACGCAGCTCACGGGAAGCTTGATCTCGGTTTTGCCGGGGATCAGGAACGTGGCGTTGACGATCCGGTTCTGCTTGGCGCCCACGAGTTCCTCTCCTTCCACAATCAGGATGCTCTCGGTCCCCCGGTTGAGCAGGAGAAGCTCCGGAACGCTTCCCGACTCGCTCACCTCCCGCACCTGGACAAGGTCCTTTTTCATGGCCTCCTCCAAGGTGAGGTAGCCCGGGTCTCCATCCTCAGGGGCCAGCAAGGGGAAGACGGTCATGTTCTTGTGGGACTGCTTCCTGGCGATCTTGACGGTTTTTAAAAAGGCACTGATCTGTTCCATGGCTCCCTCCTTTCAAAAGGTACGATGCGAGGGTAAACCAGGGGTGTGTCAGATCAGGTCACAAACTCCGGAAATTTATTAGGTCTTTCATCCAGGATCCACCCGCAACCCAGACCCAACTCCAAAATACTCTCCAGGTCCGTCCTGGGCTCGGGCGTAAAACTCCAGGAGAGTTGGGTCTTCTTTACGGAACCGCTTTGTAGAACCATCCAATTTCATTGACAAAAGGTTTGGATGCCCATACCATTCAAAAAAGCTCGTTGCGCCTTTACGAAAAACCTTACCATGCGGGACGGTTGGCCGACGGTCGCAGGTTCCTGCAGGAAAGTTGGTCGGCATGGCCCTTACCAAAGCCCAGATCGTGGACAGCCTGGTGGAGCAACTCGGCTACCCCAAGAGCAAGGCCGTTGACCTGATCGAAGCCCTCCTGGAGATCATCAAGGACGGACTTACACTTGCTTAGCCGCTGGGTGTACTGAATAGGTTTGGCGGGTAATTGCATGCATAGCTTTCAAATATTGAAAATAATATAACAGCGACATTTAAAAAATTATGGATATATCTCAAACACTTTAAGATCAAAATTTGAACCATTAGGAACAACATAAGATATATAGTATTTTTTCAATTCTGCATCAAAAATATTGTACTCCCTATAAATATTATGACCTTTTATCGTTTTATCATCAGTAGTTATTCTTAGAGTTCTATTAGGTGATGTCTGCATATCTAAGTTTGTAATTATTGAAGGATGTAATGTACCTTCATTAATAACCGCTTCTGGTATATATGTGTGTAATGAAAAAACAGCATTTTTTATCCCTTTAATATTCGTTAGTGAAACCGCTATTTGAATTGATTTTGATGATATAATAAATGGTAATGTAATACCTATAACATATTTAACGTCTTTAGCAGCAATGTTGATTTTTCTATCATTGAATATACACAACTTAACTATTTTATCTTTATTGTCATTTTCAATATTGGTAATTAATGATTTAAATTTATCGATATCAATATTATCGTCAAAATAATTTCTCGGAATTTTAAAATAATTTGATATTTCTCCAATTATTCGTATATTGATCATTACACTTCCATTCTCCCAGCTACTGATTGTATCCTTATGGTGCCCCTTGCTAACAGTATTTCTCCAACGTTTATCCTCTGCAAGTTGTATCTGTGTTAAATGTTCTTTTTTACGTAGCGCTTTCAGTTTTTCGCCTCGAAGCATAGCTATATCAGCATTGTAGCTTTCTTCTGTTGAGGGTCTGCCCCGTTTTCCCACCTTTCGGCTCCTTTCGATTTTTCCACCTATTTTTCAGCCGTATTCACCGATATTACACCGATTTATTTTATTAAAACAATCAGTTATGATGGACAACAGGTTCGAAAAACAGAAAACTGCCCCCTCCTACAGGAGGCGAGGCAACGAAAAAAATATCAGGTGAGGTGCGCCATGTCAAAAAAGAAGCATGAACAAGAGCCGTTTGAAGACCCTTCTTTCGAAGATCTGGCC
>JAKAGP010000198.1 GCA_021825785.1 Nitrospirota bacterium | reverse complement strand
CTGGGCACACGAAACCTGCTTCAGGTCTCCGACCGCTGCGACGCCGAAAGTTTCGTCGCCATATCCACCGACAAAGCGGTAAACCCCACGAGCGTAATGGGAGCCACGAAAAGGATAGCTGAGTTCCTGACCATAAGCATGAACCAGGCATCGTCCGCCAGGTTCAGCGTGGTCAGGTTCGGCAATGTCCTTGGCACGAATGGCAGCGTTGTGCCTATTTTCAGTGAGCAGCTGAAAAAAGGCGGGCCGCTTACGGTCACACATCCGGAGATAAAAAGGTTTTTCATGCTGGTGCCGGAGGCCATGCAGCTAGTGCTCATAGCCGGCTCGGCCGGACGTGGCGGTGAAATATTTGTGCTGGACATGGGGGAGCCGGTAAAGATACTCGACTTGGCAGAAAATTTTATCAGGCTCTCCGGGCTCGTCCCGTATAAGGAGATAAAAATAGAGTTTTCCGGGCTGCGCCCCGGAGAAAAACTTTATGAGGAACTCTTCGACTCCGAGGAAAAAGTCCTTCCGACATTTCATGAGAAACTCAGGATGGCTGTATCAGCAATACCTTCAATTATCGAACTGGAGTCCGCTGTCGAAGAGCTTGAAGAGGCTGCGCGCCAGCTCTCAGAGGAAAACGTGATCGCAAGGATCAGGAAGGTCGTACCCAATTTTCAAAGCGCGCTGCCTGGCGCACCGGAGCTAATGAAAATTTTCAAATGAACGAAAAGAAAGAACCGGCATACAGCAAGGGCAGCATTCTTATAGTTGATGATGAGCCCAACGCGCTCAGGGTCCTTTCAGCCATACTGGAGGGCGAGGGTTATTCGGTACAGGAACGCCTGGACTGCGACAGTGCGATCGAGACGCTTTCCAGGACCGGAATAGATGCGGTGATCGCCGATCTGAGGATGCCCGGAAAGGACGGAGGTGAACTCTTTAATTATGTTCATCTGGAGTATCCCCATATTCCTTTTATATTCCTTTCCGCCTACGGGACCGTCGAGTCCGCTGTCAGGGCTGTCGCCGGAGGGGCGTTTTATTACTTCGTCAAACCACCGGATTTTTTGAGGCTTAAAGAGGTGGTCGGGCAGGCCGTTGAAAAAAGACAAAGGCAAATGGCCCTGGGCACGGAGCTGTCCGGAGACAGGCAAGAGCAGGGAAACCGCTACCGCATCACAGGAAGGTCGGATGTGATGCTTAAAGTGACTGAAATGATCGAATCCCTTAGCGACTGCGACTGCAGTGTCCTTATATCCGGAGAGGCAGGCACGGGCAAGGAACTGGCTGCGCGGGCGATCCATTACGGGGGACAGAACAAGGGGCAACCCTTCGTGGACGTAAACTGTTCCGCAATGCCCGGGAAACTACTGGAATCCGAGTTGTTCGGCTGTGTTAGCGGAGCCCGCGCCGGTGCATGCCAGAGAAGAGCGGGAAAGCTCAGAGAGGCCGGATGCGGCACGGTTTTCCTTGACAGGATCAGTGAGCTTGAACTGCCGCTTCAGGCTAAATTACTGCGTGCGCTGCAGGACGGAGAGGTCGAAAAAGCCGGAGGGGACAGAAAGATCAACGCAGGTTTCAGGCTGATCGCCTCAACCAGCCGCGACCTGAATGCCGAGGTCAGGAAGGGAAATTTCAGGGACGATCTCTTTTACAGGATCAACGTGGTGCAAATAAGAATGCCTTCCTTGAAGGAAAGGATGGACGACCTGCCTCTGCTGGCTATGGAATTTTTGGGCGGGTTCTGCCGGAGGGAGAACAAGCAGCTGTTCATCTCTGACGAGGCGCTGGACATCTTCCAGAAATATTCATGGCCGGGCAATGTCAGGCAACTGAGGAACGTAATCGAACGGGCGGTCCTTCTTTCACGGAAGGAAAGCATAACAGCTGGTGAGCTGCCTGCGGAGCTTCTTGCAAGTGCAAAGAAGGGGCACGGTGTCTCTGGCCAGCTAAAAACCTTGAAGGAGCTTGAGCTGCAGGCTATCAGGAAGGCGCTCTCCAAGTTTGATGGAAATAAATCTCGAGCAGCAAGGGAGCTAGGGATATCCCGCAAGTCTTTTTATAAAAAACTTATCGGGCATTAAACAAAAAGGGCGGGGAAAAAGACGTTACCTGTTTCCATTGTAAACAGCCGGCGTTGCCTGTTCTGTAGCAAAAATACACATCGGGGCCCGGGGGAAAGAGGCAAGATGGACGAAAAGAGAATACTCATAATAGACGAGCAAAGGTTTTCGCGGATATGTTACGCCATTCTTTCCAGCGAAGGTTACGATACCCATGTGCCGGCAACCCCTGAGGAATTCATTCCCCTGCTTAACAGTGGGGGCTTCCATCTGGTGATTACCAGTTATCCGTTCGGAAACGGGATCATGAAGCAGGCAAAAGGCCTGGAAATGCCGGTAATCATACTTACTGACCAGATCGATTGGGAACTTCTGCAGACATTGGAGTTACTAAAAAATTCCTGTTGCCTCCTTAAACCCCTTGACTACCAAAAATTCAAGGATATAGTCAAACAGTTCTGCCATCCGGATCATGCCGAGCGTTCCGTATACAGACTTATATGAATTGCGCCCGCTTCATGTGTGGATTTTCCACGGCATGCTAATTGCATTTATGGATATAGCCGCACCTGAAGTTTTTTGTGCTGGTTTTCTGGACGAACAACTGAAAAAATGCCTTTCCGGTCCCGCACTGCGGATGTGACCGGGAAGGCGGAGCATTATCAGAGGTGGAGCTTCTATGATATCCATCAAGACCAAGCTTAAGGATGCCTTGATTGTGGAGCCGGACAAGTCCGGGGATGAGAGAGAGATCTTTTCTCCCAGTGCATGGTGCCAGCACGAATTCGAGATATTGGGAATGGACAAAAAGCCTGTGCAGTCGAACATCTCCTTCAACAAGAAAAGGGGCACCCTGAGGGGACTCTATTACCAGGAGCACCCTTTTTGCGAGGCCAAGCTTGTCAGGTGCAACATGGGCGCGGCATATTTCGTGGTAATAGACCTGCGGCCGGAGTCCGAAACATACCTGCAGTGGATCTCCGTTGAACTGTCAGAGAAAAACAAAAGGCTTTTCTACGTCCCGGAGGGCCTGGCCCACGGGTTCATGACCCTGAGGGACAATACGGAGGTCTTTTACCAGATGTCCCAATACTATATGCCGGAATATGCCCGGGGCATAAGGTGGGACGATCCGCTATTCGGTATCAAATGGCCGCTAAAGGTGTCCGTGATATCGGAAAAAGACAGTCAGTATCCTTATTTCGCGGCACTTCCTGACCGATCGCTTGCCTTTTAAAAAAAATCCAAAACTGCACTGGCGGGGGAATTTACAGGATATGAGCAAGATACTGGTTACCGGAGCCGCCGGATTCATAGGGTTCCATCTGTGCATGAAGTTGCTGGACCGTGGAGATGATGTAGTGGGGCTGGACAACCTCAATGATTATTATGATGTGAATCTTAAGCTGGCCAGGCTAGGTCAGCTTGGACCGCTGGACGGCTTCAAATTCGTCAGGCTGGATCTGTCTGACAGGGATGGGGTATTGCGCCTTTTTAAGGATGAAGGGTTTGATTATGTGGTTAACCTTGCCGCACAGGCAGGAGTGCGCCATTCCATAACCAACCCGTACTCCTACATAGAAAGCAATATCATCGGATTCATCAATGTGCTCGAAGGCTGCCGCCATAACGGTGTGAAACACCTGGTGTTCGCGTCATCCAGTTCAGTGTACGGCGCAAACACACGGATGCCTTTCTCGGTCCACGACAATGTGGACCACCCCGTATCCCTGTACGCAGCCACCAAGAAGTCAAACGAGCTCATGGCCCATACTTATTCCAGTCTTTATCGCCTGCCATGCACAGGGCTGCGCTTCTTTACGGTCTATGGGCCATGGGGCAGGCCCGACATGGCCCTCTTCCTGTTCACCAGGGCCATTAAAGAGGGCAGGCCGATAGATGTGTTCAATTACGGGAAGATGAAAAGGGATTTCACATATATAGACGATATCGCAACCGGTGTTATGAAGTTTGTGGACCATGTGCCCCAGCCGGACCCGGTATGGAACGATGATCCCGATCCCGCAACCAGTTTTACCTGCTACAGGCTCTATAATATCGGCAACAATAACCCCGTAGAGCTGGATGCTTTTATAACGGTCCTTGAGAATTGCCTTGGGAAAAAGGCGGTCAGAAACTTGCTGCCCCTACAGCCGGGGGATGTCCCTGCGACTTGCGCCGACATAGACGGCCTGGAAAAAGAGATCGGGTTCAGGCCCTCCACAACGATCGAGCACGGCATCGGGAAATTCGTGGAATGGTATGACCAGTACTATTGCCGGGCCTGAAAGCGGGGGGAAGGAAAAAGTAAAATCCCTTAACGGCCAGGCTGCAGTTTTAGAATAAACCCAGTGATGGAGGATAAATGAAATCGGCATCAAAATCCGTTGATTCCGGCCCCGCAGCTTTAAAAACCACCGGTTCTCGCATCATACGCATCGAGCCGTCGAAAGGGCGGGTTTCCCTTAAGCTTGGCGAACTGTGGGAATACAGGGATCTTCTGTATTTCCTTACCTGGCGGGACTTAAAGGTACGGTACAAGCAGACACTATTGGGGGTGCTCTGGGCAATAATTCAACCTTTTTTTACAATGGTTGTCTTCAGC
>JAKAGP010000197.1 GCA_021825785.1 Nitrospirota bacterium | reverse complement strand
TATTCGCATCAACGGGCGTCGCGCCGGCGCTGAAGGGTTCTGGACCGTACACGGTATTCGTGCCGACTAACGCGGCATTTGCGGCGGCCGCTTCGCTGCTCTCCCGTATGACGGCAGCCGAGAAGCTGCGGTTCGCCGAATACCATGTGGTCGTCGGCAGGGCGATGAACCCATCTGCCTTGCGGAGCGGCTCCGTGCAGGCGCTCTCTCGCGACTACATCAACTTCCGCATCGATGCGCAGGGAAAGGCGCAGATAGACAACGCATACGTCGTCGCGTCGTACCAGGCGACCAACGGCCTCGTCTACCTCATTTCAAGTGTGCTCATCCCGCCCAAGTGACGCGTCCGCCGCGCCGCGGGATGCGGCCCCGCCCTCCCGGGAGGGCCGCGCCCGGGAGAAGAACCGCCCCGAGTACGACGGTCCCAGGGCAGCGAAGGAGAGCACGGGAGAGGGGACGGAGCACGCGCCGTCAAGGCTGTCGAGCACCTGCTCAAAAACGTTGCCACGGGGGACGTTGTCCTTTCCCTGGGAGCGGGAGATGTATGGAAGGTCTCTGAGGCCCTTGTGCAAAGGCTTTCTAATTGATATGCGAAAGCGGGCTGATTGATATGAGCAGGCTGGGTAGAAAACAAAAAATGAATTTTCATGCGGAGGATCTCCGGGCGGAAGTATGAAGGCAGGACGGCTTTATAAAGAGATAAAAGGGGCGGAAGTCATGTTCGGCGAGCCCCTGGCTGGCCACACCTCGCTTAACATAGGCGGGCGGGCGGAGATATTCGCCAGGCCTGTGGACGCCGAATCCCTTTCGCGGCTTTTGGGGTGCGCCGCCGGCTTGCCTGTAATTTTAATGGGAGGCGGCACCAACCTGCTTGTGGCGGACGGTGATATAAAGGCGCTTGTGATCTCGACCGGTGACATGAGGGGTATAGAGATATGCGGGGGCCGGGAGGATGGCGGCGCGATCATCTCGGTTGCGGCGGGCGAACCCCTGAAAAAGGTCCTGGCCTTCTGTTTGCAAAACGGCCTTTCGGGCCTGGAACCCCTTGCGGGCATACCCGGAAGCATCGGGGGCGCTGTGGCAGGGAACGCCGGCGCGCACGGGCTTCAGATAGGGGCGCTCGTACGAAGCGCGCTCGTTGTGGACCTTTCGGCAAGCGCAACTGTAAAAAAGGTGTCGAACGAAGACCTGGGGTTCAGATACAGGGGGTCTTCCGCCCGGGGGCTGATCACAAATGTGGAGATCGCCCTTAAAAAGGGAGAACCTCAGGAAATAAAGAAGCTGATGGTCAAAAATTTCGACCTGAAGAAAAAGACCCAGCCCCTTGCCGCCCGCTCGGCTGGCTGTGTCTTTAAAAACCCGGAAGGATTTTCGGCGGGCAGGCTCATTGATGCAGCCGGGTTTAAAGGCGCGCGTGTGGGAGACATAGAGGTAAGCAGGATGCATGCGAATTTTTTCATTAACAAGGGCAAGGGGACCGCGGCGGATTTTACCGAGCTCATGGGCAAGGTTCGCGACGGGGTGTTTAAGCGCTCGGGTGTATCCCTGGAGCCCGAGATAAGAATGTATTTGGGGGATAAAAATGCCGGTAACTGATAAACGGATCGGGGTCCTTGCCGGAGGCCTTTCGGCCGAACGGGAAGTCTCTTTAAAAACGGGAGGCGCCATCTACAACGCTCTTCAAACGCTGGGCTACAACGTCTGCCTCATAGACGCAGGCAGAGACATGGCCCAAGCCCTCAAAAGGGAAAATGTGGAGGCCGCCTTCATTGCGCTTCACGGAGGCTATGGAGAGGACGGGTCCATACAGGGGTTTCTGGAGGTGGCAGGCATTCCATATACCGGCTCCGGTGTCCTGGCTTCGGCCCTTGCCATGGACAAGGAGTTTTCAAAGAGGATGTTCAGGGCGCAGGGCCTTCCCGTGCCCGAAGGGGCCACCCTGGACAAAAAAGATATTTTTTCCTCAAAGACCGGGGCCTTAAGTTTGGAGCTGGATTTTTCACCCCTGCCATGGGTGGTGAAACCGGCCACCGAGGGGTCCAGCATAGGGGTGAGCATGGTAGGCAGCAGGGAAGAGCTGGCGCCCGCTCTTGAGAAGGCTTTTTCATTGAGCGGCCGCGTGATAGTGGAGCGCAGGATAATGGGAAAAGAGGTGCAGGTGGGCATACTTGGCGGACGTGTGCTGGGGTCGGTCGAAATAAGGCCCTCCCTGGATTTCTACAGCTATGAGGCCAAGTACACCGGGGGAAAAACCCGGTATATCCTGCCCCCGGAGGTGGATGCCAAAAATCTGGAGGAAGCGCACAGGGTGGGGCTTGCCGCCCACAAGGCGCTTGGCTGCAGGGGGGCCACGAGAGTGGATCTGATCCTGGATCAGGAGTTAAAGCCGTGGGTGCTGGAGGTCAATACCATACCGGGCATGACGGAGACGAGCCTTCTGCCCAAGATCGCAAAGTTGGGCGGGCTTGATTTTCCGGCCCTGGTGGAGGAAATCCTCAAGGAGGCAATAGAAGGGTGAGGGGAAAAAGAGGCAAGGAGAAAAAGAAAAAAGGTTTTTCCTTTGTTTCCGCCGGAAAGTTCCTGCTTCTCAGGGTCCTGCTGCCTGTGGCGCTCGTTTTTGCCGTTTGCGCCGGGGTTTTGGGTTATTTGAAAGGAAGCGGCCTGTTCCCGTTGAAGCAGGTGGCCTTTACCGGAAACAAAAATCTTTCGGACAGGGACCTTGCCGCCCTGCTGGGAGTTCACGTTGGGCAGAACATGTTTGGCCTTTCCAAACAGGCGCTCAGTGAGAGACTCCTTGCCTCCCCGTGGGTAAAGATGGCGGCAGTGAGAAAAGAGGCGTTAAGCGGCAGGATAGTGGTGCGCGTGGAGGAGAGGAAACCCTTCGTGATAATAAAAAGAGATGGGGTAATGTGGCTGGCCTCCAGGTCCGGCAGGCTTCTCGAGCCTGTAAAGGCGGGCTCAGTGCCTTTCCTTCCCGTTATTGTAGCGGATGTGAAGAACTATCCGGATACCTTGAGGGAGGGCATTCTTCTGGCCAGACGGCTTAAAGACCGCGGATATTTTTCCCGCCCGGTCACGATACTTGCCAATGCCGCTCCTGAAGACCTGTCCATGCAGGACGGGGATGTGAAAGTGCTCGTGGGCTTTGGCGGTTACAACCAGAAACTAGATAAGCTGGCCGAACTTGAGAGCGAGATACAAAAAAGGAATATCAGTGCCAGCTCGATAGACTTGAGGTTCGCGAACCGGGTAATAGTGACGCCTGTAACGGAGACCATCGTAAAGTGATGGCCCCCATTAAAAAAAGTCTGGTAAAAAAAGGCGGAGGGGAAAAATTTTGAAAGGGCGGTACATCGCCGGCATAGACGTGGGTTCCACGAAGATATGCGTAATGGTGGGACGCGCCGGACGGGAAGGGCTTGATATAGTCGCGGCGGGAACGGTGCCGTCGCAGGGGTTGAGAAAAGGGGTCGTCATTGATATCGATGAGACCGCCAACTCAATAAACATGGCCCTCAGAGAGGCCCGGTCCGCCTCCGGCATAGACATCGGGAGCGCATATGTCGGGATCTCCGGCAGCCATATTAAGAGCGCCGAGAGCTACGGGGCCACGGGAATAAGGGAAAAAGAGGTCCGGCAGGCGGACATAGAACGGGTGATAGACGCTGCAAGCGCGATATATGTGCCCCTGGACAGGGAGGTCCTGCATGTGCTTCCCTCCGAGTTCATCATAGACGGGCAGGACGGCATAGCCAGGCCCTTGGGTATGGCCGGAGTAAGGCTGGAGGTCAAAGTCCAGGTACTGACCGCCTCCCATGCGGTGCTTGAGAACCTGGAACGCTCACTCGATCGCGCCGGCCTCAAGGCCACGGAAATGGTCTTCCAGCCCCTGGCAAGCGCGCTTGCGGTGTTGAAAGAGGACGAGCTTCAGCAGGGGGCCGTGCTTGTGGACATGGGAGGCGGCACGACCGATGCGGCCCTTTTCAAAGGGGGCACGCTCCGCTGGGCGGGCGTTATACCGGTTGGGGGCGCCAATACGACAAATGACATCGCTGTGGGACTGAAACTGCCGCAGAAAGAGGCTGAAAGACTGAAGAGGCACTACGGCGCGGGGCAGGAGAAGGTCAACCTCTTTGAAACGGAAGAGAGCATCGAGGCCAGGAGCATGAGCGGGAAACCCAAGCAGATATCCCAGCCGGAGCTCGCGAGGATAATACGGATGCGCATGGAGGAGCTTTTCGAGATCCTTAAAACGGATGTTGAGCCCCAGATCATAAAACACCAGCCGCTCTGCGCCGTTATAACGGGAGGCGGCAGCCAGATGAGGGACATCGCGGGCATGGCGGAAGGATGGCTGGGCATCCCCGTAAGGACCGGCTTGCCGGAGCGGGTGCGCAGCACCGTTTTGAGGGAGACCGTAAGAGACCCCCAATATGCGGCAGCCGCGGGGCTTCTGCTTTATGGGCTGGAGAGAGAGGGAGGGGACCTCATCAGGGAAAGCCCTTTAGCGGACTCGCTGGAGACGGTAAAAAGGACCATGGCCGAGCAGGGCCGCGCGCTGGCCCGGAGATTATTTGGCAGGATGCGCCGCTTCCCGGCGGAGGGCGCTTAAACGGATCGGAATTAAAGGATTTTCTATTTTAAATAAATTTTTAAAAAGGTTAAA
>JAKAGP010000196.1 GCA_021825785.1 Nitrospirota bacterium | reverse complement strand
TGCTTGTGTCCGCGGCGCTTGTGATGTTGATGACGCCGGGGCTGGCCTTTTTCTACGGCGGAATGGTGAGAAGAAAAAACGTTCTTGGAACGCTTATGCACAGCTTTGCCGCGCTGGCGGTCGTGAGCATCCAGTGGATGCTGTTCGGGTATTCACTGGCATTCGGCCCGGATGTAAAGGGGATTATCGGGAACCTGGACTGGGCGGGGTTGAGGAATGTGGGGCTGCTGCCAAATCCCGCTTATGCGGCCACGGTGCCGCATATGGCATTCATGATCTACCAGGCGATGTTTGCCGTAATAACGCCGGCGCTTATCAGCGGCGCCTTTGCCGAGAGGATGAAATTTTCCGCATATCTGTTGTTTGTCGTCCTGTGGTCCACTATCGTTTACGACCCGGTGGCCCACTGGATATGGGGGGTTGGCGGATGGCTGAGGGGCCAGGGCGTGCTTGATTTCGCCGGCGGCCTGGTCGTGCATGCGACAAGCGGGTTTTCGGCCCTTGCCGCGGCCCTCTTTATAGGCAGGAGAAAAGACCTTTCCAGGGAGCCAATGCCTCCGCACAACCTTCCGATGACCGCGGTCGGCGCCGGCCTTCTGTGGTTCGGCTGGTTTGGTTTCAATGCCGGCAGCGCCCTTTCCTCCGGCCAGCTTAGCACGCTTGCCTTCGTGACAACGCATGCCGCGGCAGTCTCCGCCACGGCCACATGGATTGTCATCGAATGGCTGCACAGGGGAAAGCCCACGGTGTTCGGGGCCGTGACCGGCTCCATAGCTGGGCTTGCCACGATAACGCCCGCGGCCGGCTTTGTCACCCCGGATTCCGCGCTCATTATAGGAGTGCTGGCCGGCGCCATATGCTATGCCGCCCTGAATTTGAAGCCGGTGCTGGGTTACGATGACTCACTGGATGCCTTCGGCGTGCACGGCGTGGGCGGGACAACCGGCACGCTCTGTCTGGGCCTTTTCGCCGCCCTGGCTGCAAATCCCGCCGGAGCGAACGGCCTGTTTCATGGGAATGCGCGGCAGTTCTACGTCCAGCTTGGAGCCGTTGCTATTGTCGCGGCATATTCCTTCATTGTCAGTCTTGTTATCCTGAAGATTGTGGATGTCATTGCCGGGCTTCGCGTAAGCCCCGATTATGAGGACAACGGCCTCGATATAAGCCTGCACGGGGAGGAAGGATACTACTTCTAAGGTCCTTGTTCCGGTGAGGCGGGCGGGGTTTTTTTGAAAATCCCGCCCGCCTCACCGGATTCATGTTGGCTCCTTTCAGAAAGATAGGATCGCGCCGGCGATATCCCCGCCTAAGGCGGCGAGCGAATCGCTCATGGCGGTTACAAGCGCTTCATATGTGTCGCCGCGCACTTTCCTGCTGATTATCGATTCCCTGTGCAGGCTCAGCGCGCGATCCCTGTTGAATATCGTCCACCTGGCCTTCAGGAGCACGGATTTGCCAGGAGCGCCTTCAAAACGGATGATATTGACCTCAACCCGGTATTGGGGCAGCGCGGCGGGCCCCGCGGCGCGGGTGGTCACCAAAAAGCGGTCCGCGGGCAGCAGGGCGGAAAGGTCTTCAGCGAGCGCCCGGTTGATGTCGTCATCCAGGGAGCCTGCCCACCGGTCGAACTCGGCAAGCCGCAGTTCGTTGCCGCCGGAGCTTGTCACGATCTGGGGCCGGTCAAGGTAGTCCGGTATTTGCACGAGCGCCACTGCCACGGTAATGAGCTGCCTGGGGGCGCCGCCGGTTGCCGGCTGATTGCCGGCCTTCAGGGAGCCGAGCTGATAAAACCTGCTGGGGGGTGAGCTGGCGCAGGCGGCGCAGACAAGCAAAATACAAAGGAGCGCAATCCCCATCCGGCCGGAAAATACTTGTGCCATGTCAGTCTCCTTGCGGGGGGCGTTTGCCCTTTATAAGGGCTTCAGGATGACGGTCCAGGTAGTCGGTCAGGGAGCGCAGTGAACGCGATAGCGCGGTGATTTCCCTGAGCGCCCTGTTCAGTTCATACCCCGCGTTTGCATTCTGGTCCGCCACGCGCCTGACGCTCGCGACCGCCTTCCTGGTCTCCTCCAGGGTGACGCTGACGCCCTTTAATGTTTCCCTGACGTTCCGGATGAGGTCCGCCGGAGCGCCTTCCTTCATCGAAAGCGTCTTTTCTGCCTGGATGAATGCGTTTCGCGCCGCCCCGGAGGTCTCCCTGATGTCCGATGTAACAGAGGCGAGCCTGGAATCGATGTCGGTTGTCAGCGTATTCAAGCTCAAAAGAAGCCGCCGGAGAGAGTCGATGCCGCTTTTAAGTTCCGGCGAATTCACCGTGCGGTCAATGCCCTCGATGGCGCTCTCCAGTTTTTTGAAGGTCTGGTCCAGCCGCAGGTCCTGAAGCGTCTTTGTCAGCTCCTCAATCGGAGTGCGTATTGTGGGGATCTCCGGATACCGTTTTTCCATCCCGATTAACCTGGCCGGCTTGCCGGGATGGAAATCCAGGTCTATCACAAGCTGTCCGGTGATGAAGCTCTGCAGTTGGAGTTGCGCCCTCAGCCCCTTTTTAATGAGCGCCTTGAGATACTGGCCCCTTGGTTTTTCTCCGCTGGCAAGCACGCCGCTTCTGGGATCGAGCTCTGCATAGACCGGAATGAGTATCGCAAGCTCCTTCCCGTAAAAATTCACCTTGATGTCCGTGACCTGGCCTACCTTGACCCCCCGGAACATCACGGGAGATCCCACGTTCAGCCCCTTCACCGAGCCCGGGAAGAACATCACGAACCTGTATGTCTTTCTGAATAACCTTCCGGAACCGAAGGTGATGACCGCCGCGACTGAAATGGCGATGGCGCCAAGGACAAAAGCGCCGATGAGGCTTTTGCTCGCCTTTGCGCTCATCCGTCTCTCCGTTTCATGGATGCCGGCGCTCCATTGCCCTGCCCATGCCGGACCGCGTTCATGATGCAGCCGCGGCCTCTCCCCGCGTCAGGAAATTGCGGACCCTGGGGTCCGCGGAGCTTGTGAGAAGTTCCCTGGGGTTGCCGCCTGCGATCATCGTCTTTGTGGCGCCGTCGAGAAAGACAGAGTTTTGCCCGATCGCAAAAATGCTTGCCAGTTCATGGGTCACCACTACAATAGTCGCCCCCAGGCTGTTCCGAAGCTCCAGGATAAGCCTGTCCATCATGCGCGCGCTCACGGGGTCCAGTCCGGCGGACGGTTCGTCAAAGAACAGGACCTCGGGGTCAAGGGCCATTGCGCGGGCAAGGCCGGCGCGTTTTTTCATCCCCCCGCTCAGCTCGGAAGGATAGTATTCTTCGAAACCGGCCAGCCCTACCAGCGAGAGTTTGAAGGAAACTATTTCACTGATCTGGCCGGCGCTCAGTCCGGTGTACTCCTCCAGAGGCAGCGCCACGTTCTCGGCCAGGGTCATGGAGCTCCAGAGCGCTCCGCTCTGATAGAGCACGCCAAAATTTCTCATGATGCGCTGCTGCACTACCTCCTCCGCATCCCAGAAACTTACTCCGTCGTAGAGCACCCGCCCCCTGGCCGGCCTTTGCAGCCCCACCATTCCACGCAGCAGCGTGCTCTTGCCGCAGCCGCTTCCGCCCATGATGATGAAGATGTCACCCCTGCCCACCGTAAACGTGAGGTCCCTCTGGACCACGGAATCTCCGTATGCCAGGGTGAGGTCCTGCACTACAATATGTGGCTGCGGCTTTTCCATTTCTGCGCCGTCCGCTTTTTATATATTGAGCACGTGGCATATTACCGTGATTACCGCCATTGCAACCACGATGCTGACAATGCCTGTCACAACGGCGGAGGTGGTCGCTTTTCCCACCGCAGAGGCGCTCCTGCCGCACTGCATGCCCCGCATGCATCCGGAAAGGGCGACGAGCACGCCGAAGACCGCGGCGCTGAATATGCCGACCAGGAAATCGTTGATGCTCACCGATTCCGCCGTTTTGTTGTAGTACGCAGTAAAATTCAGGTCCAGCATCGTTACGCCAATAACGAAACCGCCCAGCACGCCCATCAGGTCCGCATAGAGGCTGAGCAGAGGCATCATGAGAAAAAGGGCTATCATTCTGGGCAGCACAAGAAATTCCATGGGCGAGATGCCGAAGGTCTTCAGGGCGTCTATCTCCTCGTTTACCTGCATCGTTCCGAGCTGGGCGGCAAAGGAAGCGCCGGTGCGCCCGGACATGATGATGCCCGTCATGATCGCGGCAAGGGCTCGCACCATGCCGATGCCCACAAGGCTTGCAACATAGATTTGAGCGCCGAAGAGCCTGAGCTGGATCGCGCCGATGAAGGCCAGGATGAGGCCCACAAGCACGCTGATGAGGGAGACAATAGGAAGCGCCTGCGCGCCGCACTGCTGGATCGTGACAAAAAGGTCTGACCTGCGGAATCTGGCCCTGCCCGTGATGAACCTCACGAAGGCGACTGCGGCCTCACCGATGAACTCCGTCATTTCAAGAAGTCCGCGCCAAAACCCCAATGCAGCCCCCCCGAACCATTCGAGGACGGATATCCGGGCGGGCTCTCTCCTTGCGCCCTTCATCCCGGGCGGCGCGGATGCAAGCGTGAGAAGCCGCTGAACGCCGCCTGGCAGGCCGTTTCTGTCCGCGACGATGCCGTCGCCGGAGCAGTAATTGAGCACTTTGACCAGAAACGTAAGAAGCCCCGTGTCCCATCCCCCGAG
>JAKAGP010000195.1 GCA_021825785.1 Nitrospirota bacterium | reverse complement strand
CGGCCCTTACGGCGGCCGCCATTTCGTATTTCATGGTCCCGGTGTTCATAAAATGGGCCAAAAACATGGGTGGCACCCAGTCCATACGGAAGGACGGCCCTTCAAGGCACCTCTCCAAACAAGGCACTCCAACAATGGGCGGCATCGTTATTGCGGGCAGCATTCTCGTTTCGATGCTCCTGTGGGGCGACCTGAAGAACGGCTACGTCCTTATAATGCTTTTGTCCACCGCCGGGTTTTCAGCCATCGGCCTTTGGGACGACTACCTGAAAGTGGCGAGGCGCAACCCCAAGGGGCTTGCCGCAAGGTACAAATTCGGACTCCAGATACTGCTTGCCCTGATCATCGGGACGCTTATCTATCTGAACCCGCACGACCAGTACGCCGATATGCTTTCCATTCCATTTTTCAAAAAATGGCTTCTTCACTTTGGCATCTTATACATTCCCTTCTCGGTGCTCGTCATGGTTGGCTCGTCAAACGCGGTGAACCTGACGGACGGGATAGACGGCCTTGCGATCGGGCTGGTGGCGATAGCGACCCTTGCAAACGGCGTTCTCATTTATATATCCGGGCACAGGGGGCTTTCCGAATACCTGCATGTGCTCCATCTGCCTTATGTGGGCGAGCTCACCGTATATTGCGGAGCCATGTTCGGCGCGGCGCTTGGTTTTCTGTGGTACAACTCCTATCCCGCCGACCTCTTTATGGGGGACGTGGGCTCACTGGGCCTGGGAGGCGCTCTGGGCACCCTTGCCGTGATATCGAAGCAGGAGATAATCCTTGCAGTGGTGGGCGGGGTATTCGTGGTCGAGACAATTTCCGTGATATTGCAGGTGACGTCCTTCAAGCTCACGGGCAAGAGGATATTCAGGATGGCCCCTATACACCATCATTTCGAGCTTAAGGGCTGGGCGGAGCCGAAGGTGATCGTAAGGTTTTGGATAATCGGGATAATACTTGCGCTTCTGTCTCTGACTACGTTCAAGGTTAGCTGAGCGGCGGGCAAGGTTAGCTGGAGGCATTTTATTTGGAAAAGGAAATGACAGTGACCGGTTTTGAGGGAAAAAAGGTCTTGATATTCGGGCTTAAAAGAAGCGGCGCGGCATCGGCGCTCGCCCTTCATTCCCTGGGCGCGAAGGTAGCCGTTACGGACATGAAGACAAAAGAATCAGGAGAACTGGCGGAAGAGCTGAGCAGACTGCCCGAAGGCATCGGGCTTTTCCTGGGCGGCCATCCCCAGGAGGCCCTTGAAGGCGTGGACCTTGTGGTGGTGAGCCCCGGAGTGCCCATGAACATCCCGGCCCTCACTCTGGCCGCCCGCTCAGGTATTGAGATCATAAGCGAATTGGAGCTTGGCTTCAGGCTGTTTAAAGCGGCGGACCCGCTTACCGATTTCTACGCCATCACCGGCACCAACGGAAAGTCTACGACGACCGCGCTTCTGCACTATATACTGGAGAGGTCCGGCAGGCGCGCCCTCCTTGCGGGCAACATAGGATATGCGCTTTCAGGCCTATTCCCCGGGAATTTATTTCCAGGGGCATCACCGGAGGCGGCCGGGCGGGAAGGCAGCTTTCCAGTCGTAGTCGAGGTGTCAAATTTCCAGCTCGAAGGCATACGGGATTTTAAACCCAGGATATCGGCCATTCTGAACCTGGCGCCCGACCACCTGGACCGGTACAAGGATGTTTCCGCCTACTATGAGGCCAAGATGAAAATATTCGAAAGACAGGATGACGGGGACTACCTCGTTTTAAACGCCGGCGATCCGAACACGCAAATAATAAGCGGCAAACTGCAAAAGGCCGGGTCCGATACGAAGGCCATGCCGAAGGTCGTCTGGTTTGGCAATGGGGAAGACAAAACAACAAAGATATTCGGGCTTTATTCAATGCGCGGTTCTGTTTACGTAAACCTGCCCGGCATGGACATTGAGCTCATCAAGGCCGGCGATATCAGGATCAAGGGCGCGCACAACCTGGAAAACGCGATGGCCGCGGGGGCAATGGCCCTCTTGGCCGGGGTGCCCGCGGAGGCCGTGCGCACTGCCCTCATGGAGTTTCCGGGTTTGCCGCACCGGATGGAATTTGTAAGGGAGCTGGACGGGGTTTCCTATATAAACGACTCCAAGGGCACGAACCCGCCCGCCGTTTTGCGCTCCCTTGAGAGTTTTTCCGGACAGAAGAAAGAAAACTCCATTATACTCATCGCCGGGGGAAGGGACAAAAACGGGGATTTTCAGAGCCTTCGCAATCAGGTCGAAAGGAGTGTAAAACTCCTGGTGCTGATAGGGGAGGCAAGCGGGAAGATAGCGGCCGCCCTGCAGGGGGCCGCGCCCATGGAATATGCCATGGACCTGGCGGAGGCGCTTAGGATATCGAAGGCGGCCGCCCGTCCAGGCGACGTGGTGCTGCTTTCTCCGGCCTGCGCGAGTTTCGATATGTTCAGGGATTTTGAGGACAGGGGAGACAGGTTCAGGGAGGAGGCGCGGAGGCTTTGATAAACAACCCCGGACCCGGATATTCATTTAACAATATGTCTGTTTCCGGCAAGCCGGACAGGATGCTTATCATCCTGACCGCAGCGCTCGTTCTTTTCGGAGCCCTCATGATATATTCAAGCACAAGCGTGGTCACCTACGCGATGGAAAAAAGACACGCCACTACCTCCCTGTATTATTTCAAAAGACACATGCTGACCATAATCATGGCGCTTGTTGCGGGAGTTGCCGCCTACAAGGCCAAACCGGGGTTTTTGGGCAGGTTTTCGCCGCTTTTCCTGGTTATCTCAATGGGGCTTCTGCTGCTGGTGTTCACAAGGTTCGGCATAACGGCCGGAGGGGCCAGGCGGTGGATCAGGTTGTGGCCTTCCACTTTTCAGCCCTCGGAGCTTGTGAAGCTTGCGATGGTCATCTTCCTGGCTTGGTATCTTTCAAGAGATTTCTTCGAGCCGGACAATTTAGGGAAGGTCCTTCTGCCCGTGGGGGTAATGGGCGTGTTCCAGGTGGTCTTTTTAAAGCAGCCGGATTTCGGCGGGACCCTTACACTTGGTTTTCTCACCATATCCATGCTTTTTCTGGCCGGCGCCAGGCTCAGGTATTTAGGGTCGCTTTTGCTGGGTCTCCTTCCGGCCGTCTATTATCTTGCCCACAAGCCTTACCGCTGGAGAAGGATAATATCCTTCCTGAACCCCTGGGCGGACGCGCGGGGCGAGGGCTTTCAGCTCGTCCAGTCCCTTATAGCCCTTGGAAGGGGCGGGTTTGGCGGCGTGGGATTGGGGAAAAGCATGCAGAAACTCTCTTTCCTGCCCGAGATGCACACGGATTTCATATTCTCGATAATCGGGGAGGAGCTTGGCTTTTTTGCGGCGGGCCTGGTGGTGGTGGCCTTTTGCGTCCTTTTCTTAAGGAGCGTGCGCATCGCAAACAGGATGAGCGAAAAATACCACTTTCTCCTGGCCTGGGGCATCGCGCTTATGATAGCGCTGCCTGCGTTCATCAATTTTTGCGTGGTCACTGGGCTTATGCCCACCAAGGGGCTGCCGCTTCCGTTCATAAGCTATGGGGGCTCCTCTCTTATCGTAAACCTGATGGGGATGGGCATACTGCTGAGGCTTTCGAAGGGCGAGCCGCCCAAAGCGGCGCCTGACCGTCTCAAGGATATGCTTGAAAAGAAAAAAGCGAGGCGCAGCGTATATGGCGCAGGGTTTTAGAGGATGAGGGTTGTCATAGCAGGCGGAGGGACGGGAGGGCACCTGTTTCCTGGTCTTGCCCTGGCCGAGGAGCTTGAGAGGCGGGCCGGCGCGGAGATAGTGTTCATGGGCACGGAAAAGGGGATCGAATCAAAGGTTGTGCCTAAAAAAGGCTACCAGATCATATTTCTGCCCGCAGAAGGGGTGGCGGGCAAAGCGGGCCTTTCAAGGCTGAGGGCAGTGGCAAAACTGATGGCATCGGTACTGAAGGCAAAGAAACTGCTTGGCTCCATTGAGCCGGACATAGTTGTGGGCACCGGCGGATATGTTTCCGTAAGCCCCATTGTTGCGGCATGGCTTTCATCCATACCCGTTATCATCATGGAGCAAAACGTATATCCTGGCGCGGCGAACCGCTGGCTTTCAAAGATCGCGGGCGCGGTGGCCGCCACATATATGGAAAGCACGCAATATCTGCCCAAGGGCAAAACCTTTCTGACAGGCAACCCGGTTAGGGCGGAGGTTCTCTCGGCCACAAGGGAGAATTCATTCGGGCTTTTTGAGCTGGAGCCCGAAGGCCTTTTTACGGTATTTGTATCCGGCGGGTCCGCTGGGGCCACGAGCATCAACAAGGCGGTCACCGGCGCGCTTGAGCACCTGCAGGATATGAAGGAGCACATCCAGTTCCTGCACCAGAGCGGACAGCGGGACTATCAGGCGGTAAGGGAGGCTTACAGGCGGCAGGGCTACAGGGCCATGGTAGTGCCCTTCATTTACCAGATGCCGGAGGCCTATGCGGTGGCGGACCTGGTCATATCCAGGGCCGGGGCGACTACGCTTGCGGAGCTGACGGCGCTTGGCAAACCGGCCGTGCTGGTCCCGTATCCGTACGCCGGCGCGCACCAGGAGTTCAATGCAAAGAAACTGGAGGACTTCGGGGCGGCAAGGCTGCTTATGGACAGAGAACTTTCCGGGGAGCGCATGGCCCGGGAGATAAGTGCCCTTATTGAAAATGAAATCGAA
>JAKAGP010000194.1 GCA_021825785.1 Nitrospirota bacterium | reverse complement strand
GGGGGCAGGAGCCCATATATATATCCGATTGCCGGGATTTCCCGGTTGCCGCCTTGCCCTTCGATGGCGGGTTCCAGGTTAAGTCCGTACTTCTTCAACCCCTTTCGGGCGAAGAGGGCGTTCTGGGTGTCCTGGGGATGTTCTCAGACAGGACAAATTCGCTGTCCGCCCATCAGATAGAGCTCATAAAGATGTTCTCAAATCAGTTGGCAGTCTCATTTTGCCGCGCTTTGCTACATGAAAAACTGGCCGTGCTGGCCGAAACCGACGCCCTTACGGGGCTTTTCAACCGCGGTTATTATGAGGAGGCCCTCTCCAGGGAATTCAAAAGGCTGGTCCGCCACCCAAGACCGCTCTCACTGCTTCTTATCGACATCGATCATTTCAAGAAAATAAACGACACTTTCGGCCACACGGCGGGGGATGCGGTGCTTAAAAAAGTGGCTGCCATAATCAAAAATGTCATGCGGGACACCGATGTGGCAGCCCGGTACGGGGGAGAGGAGTTCGTGGCCATCCTGGCCGAAACGGACAAAGCGGGGGCGCAAAACCTGGCAGAAAGGCTCAGAAAGGCAGTCTTCCTGAACCCTATAGATGCGGGTGGGAATACGGTAACCGTCTCCGTGAGCATAGGCGTTGCCTCCTTTCCCAGGGACACCAGCAGCAGGGATGGGTTGGTAGAGCTCGCGGACAAGGCCCTGTACAGCGCAAAGAGCGAGGGAAGAAACAGGGTTTGTCTGGCCAAACAGGCAGATTGACCATTTGCCCCCCAAGCTTATTCCCATGACCATCGTTTCTTTGCGGTTGTGACCCTCATCACTTAAAAACTGTTGCAAGTCCGCGAAACTTTTCATTTTTTTCTTGAAAAAAGAGAAGAGTTTCTGATATTCTTTTGCCAAATGAATAAATAACCTGCGCCGGAGGGTTTAACGGGACGTGCCTGAGGTTGAACATTCAAAAGAGTCTTTCCTGCCGTCTCCCGTGAAGATAAAAGACAACAAACTTGCAAAATTTGTCTTTACTCCGGTTTTTGCGCTCATTTTTGCGGGCCTTTTTTGTGTTTCTTTTGCCCATCCATCCTTTGCAAGCGTAACTTACAGGGTCCGCAAGGGTGACACCCTGGACAAGATCGCCAGACGATACAGAATAAGCGTAAAAAAACTGAAAAAAGAAAATGGCCTTTCCTCCAACAGGCTTAAGCCTGGCAGGAGATTACGGATAATTGCGGAGGCCGGAAGGCGGAGGCATAAAAAAGAAAAGGCCCTCCGGTCCCACCTCTTTGCAAAAAAGCATTTTCAACATATCCGGCATACAAAAAAATCTCTCCGGCATTATGCCAGGCGCCGGTACAGCCATGAGGCAGACGGCCGGGAAAAGAAAATAAGAATTGCAGCTGATGATTCCGCCTCGAATAAGGTGACGGCGTCGCCTCATGGTGAAGTGAAGGATTCTTTTTCTTTCCCAAATGCCACATCGGAAAAGGAAAAAGCAGAAAAGGGGGAAAACGCTTCCGGCAGCGTGGCCCCGGTAAAGATCGCCTCAAGTATGGAGACGGCATCTAATATATCGAAAATTCAGGGTAGCGCTCTTATAAATGCCACAAGCGGAGCCATTTTCAACAGCATACTGGAGAAGGCTGCCCGTTACAACAGGGAGGCGAGGCTGTCTGCCGCTTCCAGGCAGCGCCTGGTCGTTTATAAAGACCGGTACCATAAGGTCCGGAAAGGCGAAACCCTCTTTTCCATTGCCAGGCAGTACGGCACCACCATTAAAAAATTAAGGGAATTAAACGGCTTGAGGTCACGAAGGGCGCGCTTAAGGAGCGGCCGGAGACTCCTCATCAGCCAGAAAGATGCCGTTATGCGGGAGGCGCCCGGCACCTACAGGGTAAAAAGGGGAGACACCTTCCTGAAGATCGCGCGTGAATTCCATCGCGATGCCGAGGAACTGATGGCCTTAAACGAGATGGACTCCGAGGACTTGAGGCCGGGGCAGACCATTATGCTGACGGACAAGGATGAAAGCCCGGCCGTTCAGGCTGACGCCAGGGTATCGGCCCCCCAGATAGAATCGAAATTGGAAGAATTGCAGGACTCCAAGACCTTGCAGACCCTGAGCATGAAAGACAGGCTTATGCTGTTTGCCAAGGTGATGCTCAACATACCATATCGTTTTGGCGGAGACAATTTTTACGGCATAGACTGCTCGGCTTTCGTGCAGAGGGTATTTAAACTCCTCAACATATCCCTGCCTCGCACCGCGAGGCAGCAGTTCAACGAAGGTGTCCCGGTAAGCCTGGATGATCTTGCCATTGGAGATCTGGTTTTTTTCAGGACCTATGCCTCTTTTCCCTCGCATGTCGGCATATACATAGGCAAAAACCTGTTTATACATGCCTCTTCGGGCGGTCATAGGGTGAAGATAGGGAGCCTGACGACTCCCTACTTCATGAAACGGCTGATAGGGGCGAAAAGGCTTTTGTCCGGCGGAGAGCTGCCTATTACCGGAAGCGGCAAGTAAGAAGAAATGGGGAAAAAACAAAAACCCTTTGAACAAAAGCGGGTTTTGGGCTTTTTTTGCAGATTTTTTTGCCGTCCGGGGCAGTATTAGATTTTGCTTGACTGCCTGCCTTCAATATGCAAATATTCAATTAGGAACGTGGTTTTAAAAAACAAAAAAGCAGCAACGCAAAAAATCAAAAATCAAAACTGCTATTTTATTCGCGGAGCTACCCCTTTATGAGGTTCCAGAAATAAAGTGACCGCATCGATAGAGGAACCGAAGCATCCAAACAAAAATTTTTTAAAAAATGGCCGGAAAGTCAGAAAAACCCGAAAGGAGCCAAGATGGCGAAGAAGATTTATGTGGGGAACCTCTCTTACGATGTAACCGAAGATTTGTTGCGTGAGACTTTTGCAAAAATAGGGGAAGTGCAGTCCGCAAAGGTGATAAAAGACGAGATGACCGGACGTTCCAAGGGATTCGGTTTTGTGGAGATGCCATCTGATGAGGATGCCGAGCGCGCCATCTCGACCCTTGACGGCCAGTCGCTCCTGAACCGGCCCATGAAGGTAAGTGAGGCCAGGCCGCTGGCTGAAAGGGGCAGAGGGGAAGGCAGGCCCGGTGGAGGCAGACCCTTCGGGAAGGAAAGAGGCGGCCGGTTCAGATAAAATAATCAGATAAAATAAGGGAAAAGGAAAGACCGCATCAAAAGCACAATCAAATCAAAACAAAAACCGTTTTCAGACGATCCTGAAAAGGACTTCTTGAACGGTTTTTGTTTTCTCTCCGCAAACCCTGAAGGCCCGCACATGGTTTTTATCTCCGGGACAAAATCCTATTATTATGTAGATGACATCCCAGACCGCCAGGAGGACATCTTTTGGTGAGGGATATGCCTGGCCTACGGGGTGGCTGTGATAGATGGCAAGCATCTTCATTCCTTCTTTTCTCAGCTCTTTTTCGATCTGGAGCTGTTGGCGGGGGTCCAGCTCATAACTGACCGCGGAGCGGTCTGCGTTTTTCCCCTGGAAGATGCGCTCAACCAGATCAATGCCTGCGCCCACGGGCCGGGAACCGGTGGGATATCCGGCAAGTATGCCACAGACCTCGTTTTGGGCATCTCCTGCGGCATGGCCTACCATCTGCTCATAAATGCCTGAGGGAATTAACAGTTCCTCTTTCAACGGGAAAAAACCCAAAAAACAAAAACCTCTTTTCGTTCTTCAAAAGAGAAAAAGGCCGGAAAAAACGGCATGGCATTCATGCCCCATAAGTCCCCTTGGGCCCTGTTCAAGGGGGCCTCAGCCCATCTGGCAATATCCGGCGTCGTAGTCCTCGAGTTCCGTGATGGTAGGGTTTTCGCCGCATACGGGGCATTTGGGGTTTCTTGGGACCTTGACCTTTCTGAATGAAGCGGAAAGGGCGTTGTAGATCAGCAGGGCGTTTTTAAGAGGCGCCCCCTGTCCCAAGATTATCTTGAGCGCCTCCGTTGCCTCAAGCGCCCCTATCACCCCCGGCAGTACGCCCAACACTCCAGCCTCCTGGCAGGAAGGAACCAGCCCTGGAGGAGGAGGAGCCTCAAAAAGGCATCGGTAGCAGTGGCCCTCATGCGGAATCAGGGTTGTCACCTGCCCTTCGAAGCGCAATATCGCCCCGCTTACGAGGGGTTTTCTTGAAAGAACGCAGGCGTCATTTACAAGGTACCGGGTGGGGAAATTGTCGCTTCCATCTATGACCAGGTCATATTCTTCGATAATGCCGGTGATATTGTCTTTGTTAAGGCGGCCCTTCAGTGCCACCACATTCACATCCGGGTTCAGCGCCTCGAACGTGCGCTTCGCGGACTCCACCTTGGGCATTCCAATGGTGCTGGTGCTGTGGGCTATCTGCCTTTGGAGGTTGGAAAGCTCCACGACGTCGTCATCCACCAGGCCGATGGTGCCCACTCCGGCCGCGGCGAGATAGTATCCAACAGGGCAGCCAAGCCCGCCCGCACCCACAAGCAGAACCTTTGCCCCGAGGAGCTTTTTCTGCCCCTTGCCGCCCACTTCGGGCAATATTATATGGCGGCTGTAACGCTGTATCTGGGCATCGGAAAATTCCATCTAATCCTTCTCCTTGCGTACGACTATGATCCATTCCTTGGGTCCGGTCTGTTCCACCTTCAGCACCTTCTGCCCATGATCCTGCATGGATTTGGGTATGTTGTGCACGGC
>JAKAGP010000193.1 GCA_021825785.1 Nitrospirota bacterium | reverse complement strand
CCCCGTTCTATCCTATTTGTAAATGTAAGCGTTCAGTCCGATGATCAATGCTTTTCCGTCTATCGTGACGGATGTCTTCATGTTCCCCCGCGTGCTGGCTACCACGAGCGTCTTGCCTGAAGCGCTTGGAGTGGGCTCCTCCAGGTCGCATGTGATGATAAGCTTGTTGCCTTCGATCTTCGCGTCTATTGCCATTTTTTATTTCACCTCTGCGTATGGCGCCCCTGTTTTTATAAAAAAGAAAAAAATTTCCTAAAAAGATTCTTTGGAAAAGCCGGACCTTCTTTCAATGCGGCGCGTCCCCAAAAACCCCTTTCTCTTTGCCGGGGAAAGGTTTTTGTTTTGTGTATGACGGGACTCGCTAGCAAAATTTTCAGGGGACGGCTTTTTGCTTTTTCTTTTTGTTTTTGCTTGTTCAGTGCAGTGGGCCGGAGGAGATTATCTTCTCCACTTCGACTTTTATGAGTGTTGAGGGTATGCCCCCGTGTATCTTGGGTACGCCGTTTATAAGCACAATGGGCGCGGTTATGATACCCTGGTTCAGCAGTTCCCTTATTTCGGAGAAGCCATCCGCGTCGTCATTGAAAAGGTCTATATATTCAACGCTCGTCACAGAAGGATAGTTGTAGTTGAGGTCGTTTCTCAACTCGTTGGCTATCAGCTGGTTTTGCTCCTGTTCGCCGAAGCCTGAATCCGTGCCCGGAATCCAGTTGGCCGGATTGTCTAGTATCTGTATATGGACCCTGTTTAACATTTTTGTCTGATTTTTTTCCCTTTGCATTTATTTTAAATCATTTACCAGAAGGTTGTCTATAAGCCTGGTTGTCCCCACAACCACCGCTCCAGCCAAAACCACGTTGTTTTTTTCAATGATTACAAGTTCTTTCAGTGTTTCAGCGTCATATGCGGATATGTACTGTACCTGGCTGACGAGCGGTTCTTCAGAGAGCGCCTTGCGCATGATCCCTCCGATCAGGCCCGCCTCCCTCTGCCCCTCCTTTAGCGCTTTTGCTCCTGCCTGAAGGGCGCGGTAGAGGGCGGCAGCCGCCTTCCTTTCCTCCGGCTTGAGATATGCGTTCCTGGAGCTCAAGGCCAGCCCGCCGGACTCTCTCACTGTCGGGCAGACTATCACCTCCAGGGGCAGGTCCAGGTCCCTGGCCATCCTTTTGATGATAGCGGCCTGCTGGTAATCCTTTTGCCCGAAATAGGCCCTGGACGGCTGGACTATGTTAAAGAGTTTCAGCACCACCGTTGCCACGCCCTGGAAATGGCCCGGTCTGAACGGCCCGCACATGGCCCCGGACATTCCCTCTATTTCGACCCTGGTGGAAAAATCAGGCGGGTACATGGTTTCCTTCTCAGGCAGGAACACGAGGTCGGCCAGGCCTTCCAGTTTCTCCAGGTCGTCTCCCACGGACCTCGGATAACGGTCGAAATCCTCCCCCGGGGAAAACTGGGTGGGGTTTACGAATATGCTTGCCACGACGATATCGTTTTCAGCCCTTGCCGTTCTCAGCAGGGACAAGTGTCCTTCATGCAGGGCGCCCATGGTCGGCACGAATCCGATGGATTTCCCGTTCCTCTTTTCCTTTATGGCGGTCTCCCGCATCACACGGGCCAGTCTTATGGTTTCCATTTGCTGATATCCCTTATGGTTTCCATTTGCCGACCTCCTTGATAAGCTCTTTCAAGAGTTCATCTTCCTTTACGGTCCTTAAAAGCTTTCCTTTTTTAAAGAGCATTCCCATGCCCTTTGCCCCCGTGATGCCGAAATCCGCCTCCTTGGCCTCTCCGGGCCCGTTCACGACACACCCCATCACCGCCACCTTCACGGGCCGGGGCAGCCTGAGCCCGCGCAGCTTCTTCTCAGCCATGGTGGCCAGCTTTTCGATATCTATGGTCGTGCGCCCGCATGTGGGACAGGAGACCAATTCCACCCCCGGCTGTCTTAGCCCAAGGCTCTCCAGTATCTGCAGGGCCACACGTACCTCATTGACCGGGTTGCCGGTAAGCGATACACGCATCGTGTCCCCGATGCCCTCGGACAGAAGCACGCCCAGGCCTACCGCGCTTTTTACGGTGCCGACCGAAGGCGGGCCGGCCTCCGATATGCCTATGTGCAGGGGGTAGTCCGCTTTTTTCGAGAACAGCCTGTAAGCCTCCACCGTTGTGGGCACGTTGGAGGCCTTAAGGGAGACCTTTACAAGGTGAAAGCCAAGCCCCTCCAGCAGCGATATCTCCTTCAGCGCGCTCTCGACCAGCGCCTTGGCGGAGGGGCGGCCGTATTTTGCCAGCAGGCCCTTTTCAAGTGACCCCGCGTTCACACCCACCCGGACTGGTATCTGCCTGTCCTTAAGCGCCAGCACCACCTCTTTCAGTTTCCACCCGGCCCCAATGTTGCCCGGATTTATCCTGAGTCCGTCAACTCCCTGCTCCAGTGCCTCCAGGGCCAGTCTCCAGTCAAAATGTATGTCGGCGACAACGGGCAGGGGGGAGTCTTTTTTTATTGCGCCAAGCGCCTTTGCGGCCTCCATATCCGGCACGGCCACCCTCATGATGTCGCAGCCCGCCTTTGCCAATGCCCGGATCTGTTTCAGCGTGGCGCCGGTGTCTCTTGTGTCCGTATTGGTCATGGATTGGACGGATACGGGGTTCCCGCCGCCTACGGGGACATTACCTATTCTTATCTGCCTGGTTTTCACTGTACTTTCCCTTTAGCCACTTCTCTTGTTTTTTGTCCGTTTCCCTCATTTATCTCTTCCCCGTTTATCAGGGCGTCCTGCCTTTCCTTGAGCTCCTCCCTTGAATTCAGTATGGCTATCTTGTGCTGCTCATAATCGTCAGAGAAGGTATGTGTGCCGTCATAGTTAGATTCGAAATAAAGGTAATCCACCCGCGCGGGGTAGAGGGCCGCTTCTATTGACTTCAACCCTGGTGAGTCGATGGGCCCCGGGGGAAGCCCCTTTATCTTGTAAGTGTTATATTTCGTGCACCTCTTGATGTCCTGGCTGGTGACTCCCTCACAAAACGGCTTTACTCCGTAAACCGCCGTGGGGTCGGCCTGCAGGGGCATTCCTTTTTTCAGCCTGTTGTAGAAGACTGCCGCAATGATGGGCCTTTCTGAATCCTTTACCGCTTCCCTCTCTACAATGGAGGCCATGGTGAGGACGCTGTTGAGGTCAAGGCCTTCCTGCTGGGCCCTGGCCTGGAGCTTTCCGTCATATTCCTGCATCAAACGGTTCACCATCTCCGTAAATACCAGCTCCGCGGGTTCCCCCTTCGGGAATGAATACGTGGCTGGAAACAGATAGCCTTCAAGCGAAGGGGCGTCTATATGCAATTTTGCAAGAAATGCCTTGCCGGTGGCAAGGCGGTCAAAATCCGCCGGGCTCATGATATCTTTCTCCACGAGCTTCTTCCTTATCTCCAGCAGACTGTCGCCTTCCACTATTGTCACAAGGTTCTTGAGCATCTTGCCGTTTTTTAGCATCTGGAATATGAACCATGGGGACATTTCGCCGTTCAGGACGTAATAGCCCGCCTTGAGGTCCCTGTCTGCCCCCGTGATCCTCGCGGCGATGACAAAAAGCCCGGCATCGCCTATATATCCCTTGTTTTTAAGAATACCCGCCGCCTGCCGGAACGTGGTGCCCGGAGGGATCCAGAGTTCCTCGGTACCCTTGGCGGTGTCCGCCGGTACCGCGAACTGGATGACAACATAGAGCACTATCATCGCCATTGAAACGGCCAGGAAAAATGAAAGCTGTCTTTTCATGATCTTTTTGTTTTTCCGTTTCCTCCTCTGCGGGAAAAAGGACCTAAGACACAAAAAGTAAAAATCCCTTTTGAAGGGCTTTCCTTGCGGGCGAAGCCGGAAGGCGCCTGGGGGCGGTGATGTGGCGTTTGGGATCCGTCAATAGCATGACATATTTTAACAGATTTTTGATAATTGACCCTTTTTTGTTTTTTAATCTAAACTAGTGTCCTTATGAGAGCGGTGGACCTGATAAGGAAAAAAAGAAACGGAGGGGAGCTTTCCGGCCCCGAGATATCGTTTCTGGTTGAAGGCAACATCAAGGGGCAAATCCCGGACTACCAGTTGGCCGCGTTCCTTATGGCCGTTTACGCCAATGGGATGAGCCCGGAGGAGACCATCGCCCTCACTGGCGCCATGGTATCCTCCGGTAAAAAGCTGGATCTTGGCAGCGTCCAGGGCGTGAAGGTAGACAAACATTCGACCGGAGGGGTAGGGGACAAGACGCAGATAATACTTGCCCCGCTCATGGCCGCAATGGGGCTGAAGGTGCCCTCCATAGCCGGCAGGGGGCTGGGGCATACCGGAGGGACGATCGATAAACTCTCCTCCATTCCAGGGTTCAGGACCGATCTCGGGGTAGAGGAGCTTATGGAGTGCCTGAGGGCGTCCGGTTTCTTCATAAACGGGCAGACGGAGGAGATAAACCCCGCGGACAAAAAAATATACGCGATGCGTGACGCTACGGCCACCGTGGAGTCCCTGCCGCTCATAGCCGCAAGCATTATGAGCAAGAAGCTGTCAGAGGGGCTGGACGCACTTGTGCTGGACGTAAAGACGGGTTCCGGGGCCTTGACCAAGGACCTTGAGGAGGCAAAGGGACTTGCCAGCCTTATGGTCAGGATAGGAGAATCCATGGGTGTAAGGACCGCTGCCCTTGTGACCGATATGGATGCCCCCCTTGGGCGGGCGGTCGGCAACGCACTGGAACTCAAGGAATGCATATCCG
>JAKAGP010000192.1 GCA_021825785.1 Nitrospirota bacterium | reverse complement strand
CCTCGATTTCCAGTATAGTGTCCTTCCCGTTTTTCCCGGCCCGCAATGCCACTTTTCCGTCCTTCCCAACCGCTTTAAGCGCATTGCTCACAAGATTTATCATTATCTGGCTCAGCCTTTCAGGGTTGCAATATAGATCAAGCTCGTCATCGCAAAGGACTTCCAATGAGACCCCTTTATCAAGCGAGATACCTGAAAAAGTTTTTTTTATATTTTCAAGCAGGGGCCTGGCCTTCACAAGTTTTCTATGGAGAAACACCGCCCCTGCCTGGGCCCGTGAAAGTTCTTCTATCCCGTCCAGCAGGCCTTCCAGCCGCCAGGTCTCCTCATAAAGAGACTGGAGCTGTTGCCCGTCCACTGGAATCAGCCCGTCTATCATGCCGGCAAGCTCCCCCCTTATGGCCGTCAAAGGCGTCCGTATCTCGTGGCTGACATTGCCGGTCAGTTTTTTCCGCAGAGTCTCCTGGGTTTCAAGGAATTTGATCAGCCTGTTGAAAGCGGCCGAAAGCCTGGCCACCTCATCCCGCCCGGAGACATTTATCCCGTTTCGGGAAAATTTCCCCTCGATAACGCCTTCGGCCGCGGCGGCAAGCCCTTTAAGAGGTCTGGTAAGCCTCCTTGAAAAAAGTATGCTCAGCGCAAACGCGATGCCGCCCAGCACAATGACCGCAAACAAAAGAAACCATCCTGAACGCCTGATGAATATGGACTCCCTTTGCGGCTGCGGAAACCTGACTTCCAGGCTGCCTATTTCCTTGCCGTTTAAGAAAAGGGGATAAGGGAAAAACCGTCCTGATTTTCTGTTTGTGTCCGGGCTGGAAATTGCGAGCACTTTCTTCCGGATAAGCGGCGGCAGGTTTTTAAGCGCCAACTCAGTGTCCGTGACGAGTACATGGCGAGCATCAAAAAGTCTGATATCCAGGCCCATCATCAACGCCTGGGCCGCGTCCCTGCCGGATGCGTCCCGGTCCCATGAGGAATTTTTTTCGTATGAGGATTCGAGGCTGGCGACGACCCAGTAGACCCTGTCTTCGATCTGCCCTTCCTCGTAAGCCCGGAAATCGCGGATCATGAGCTGCCTCAGTGTAAAAGCGGCCGCAAGCGAGATGGAAACCGTGATCAGCAGCAGCGTGAAGAACTTAAGCCAGAGGCCCCTAAACATCCCGCTCCGCAATGAATTTGTATCCCAGCCTGTGCACAGTTGTTATAAGCGCCGGGTTCCTGGGATCGTCCTCGATCTTCTGCCTTATGTTTTTGATGTGGACGTCGATGGTCCGGTCAAAGCCTTCAAACTGGTGGCCGAAGGCTTTTTCTATGAGTTTTTCCCTCGTTAAGACAATCTGCGGCGCGCAGGCGAAGGCCAGCAGTATCTTGAACTCGCTTGGAGTAAAGGTGACGGGAGAACCGCGTTTTTTCACCTCGTATCTTGGCCCGTCAATGCAGATGGAGCCTTTATTGAAACTCATTGATGGCGCGGTTTCTTCCCGGCTCTCCTGCGGCCCCGCTCTCTTAAGCACGGCTTTCACCCTGTAAACCATCTCGCGAGGGTTAAAAGGTTTTGTTATGTAATCGTCCGACCCGAGGGCAAATCCATTGATCCTGTCTTCGGGCGAGGACTTTGCCGTCAGCATTATCACCGGGACATCTCCGGTCTTTTTGATCTCCTGGAAGACCTTTTCGCCGTCCATGTCCGGTAGCATCAGATCCAGCATCACAACCGCCGGCCTTTCCTTTGACGCCGCGTCTATGGCCTCATGACCTCTCGCCGCGACGGTTACCAGATAGCCTGCCTGTTCGAGGTATATTCTTATGACCCTGGCGATCTTGCTGTCGTCTTCAACGACGAGCACGCGATTATTGACCATACGATTTAATTTATTATAATCAAAAAAACAAAGCCCTTTCAAAGGGGGCGGCGTATCTGGGCCGGACTATGATTTTTTATTTCAAAAGGTGTTCATAACTTCTTAATATCACGAATGTATTCTATTTCCAAGAGAGCTTGCGGAAAGCAACTATGATAAAATCTCTGGTCTCCGTCGAAGCGCATTTTTTGAAAGCGGCCCGGAACCGGATCATAAAATGAAGGGGGCTTAAGTGATGAAAAAACTGCTTTTAAAATCGGCGCTCGTCTTTACAGCCGTATTGCTGATGGCGGGGCTGGCGTACGCAAGCGGGCTTCATGTAATGGGGCAGATGGGGGACCTCAAAGTCCATGTGACAACGGACAGTGCCCCGCAGGCGGGTAAAAACCTCGTGACTGTCCGGCTCTTTGACCGGAATGGAAAGCCTGTTACCGATGCGCTTGTAAGAGTATACTGGATGATGCCTCCCATGGGCACCATGCCTCTTATGAAGGGAATGGCTGACGCGGAGCGTTCGGGAAGCGAATACCGCGCCGTAATGAACCTGGAGGTCTCGGGCGAATGGCATGCAATGGTTAAGGTTAAGCGCGCCGGGAAGCTCCTTCCCCCGTTTAAATTCGACATTAATGCACAATAAGAGCAGAACCTATCTCAAAATTGCTTCCGGCTGCAAGAGGCTGAAATCGCGGCATACGGCGTCAATAAAGGGAAAATCGTCCTCAACGCAGCGCTGCTGCGCCTCCGGGCGATTTCCCCTTTATTCCTTGTCTGCCACGATTTCCGCTCTCTTTCGCTTCGAAATCAATTTTAAGACAGGTTCTAAAAAAACATTCTGCCCGTTTATGTTTCTGGCGCTTGCCGTTATTGTGCTCACGCCGGTGTGCGGCAACGCCTCCCCGGGTTTACTTCAGGGGCAGGAGACTGGCCGGGAACTATCTGAGGCCCAGCCCATGGTCCTTGATGACCTCATAAACGAAGCCCTCGCCAATAACCCGCAGCTTGCGGCTTACGGTTTTTTTGTGACCGCGCGGCAGGACAGGATACCCCAGGAAAAAAGTCTACCGGACCCCGTGTTCTCCTTTGGTTACCAGAACGAGGGATGGGACAGGTATTCCTTTGGTGAAAGCCTGATGTCCCAGTGGATGTTCGCCGCATCCCAGACATTCCCATATCCGGGGAAGCTTGGGCTGAAAGGCGAAATCGCCAGGCAGGACGCGCTTTCAATGAGGGAATCCTATGAGGACCTGAGGCTCAGGATCGCCCTTCAGGTTAAGGAGCTGTTTTTTGATCTCCTGCTGAACTATAAGGAACTGGATATTATTGCTCAGAGATATAGTCTTTTCACCGAATTGGAAAAGGCCGCCCTGGCCCGTTACTCCTCCGGGCTGGCCTCGCAGGAGGAAGTGATACTGGCGCAGACGGAAAAATATACGCTGCTTGAAACGAAAGAGGAACTGAGGCAAAAAATATTTGCCGCCCGCGCCAAACTGAATTCTTTGACCGGAGGGGTTTCATCTAAAAATCCGTTCGGCAGGCCGGCGGAAACCGGTTATCTGATCAATTCCCCCAGCTCCGGTCTCCTCGTGGGAGTTGCCATAAGCAACAGCCCCCAGATAAGGATGCAGCAGCGGCTTGTCGGAGAGGCGCAGGCGGCGGTCCGGCTGGCTGAAAAGCAGTATTACCCCGATTTCACGGTCAGGGGCGAGGTAGACAAGAAGGCCGGGGAGTTCATGGACATGTGGAGTCTTACGACAGCTGTTAACGTGCCCCTTTATTACAAAACAAAGCAAAGGGAAGGGGTAAGAGAGGCTAAAGCTCTCCTTCAAAAGGCCCAGGCGGACCTCGATGCCGCGAAGCTCTCGGTCTCCTCCGATATCGAAAGTTCTTTCTCTCTTTCTCAAATGGCTGAACACCATATGAGATTGTACAAGGAAGGGCTCATCCCAAAAACCTACCAGGATTTCGAGGCGGCCCTTTCCGGTTACGTGGCGGGCAATGTCACCGCGTTTACCGCAATAGACCGGCTGAAAAGGCTGCTCGATTACGAGTTCAAGTATTGGCGGCAGTTTGTTGAAAAACAAAAGGCCATTGCGGGGATCGAGGCCCTGACGGGTAAGACCATTTACATTACAGAGGGGTCGCAAAAGATGGAGGTCCAATAATGGCCTCGAATAATGTGTATATTCCATGCCGTCATTCCCGCATGCCTTTAGCGGGAATCCAAGTTTTTAAAAATGGATGCCCGATTAAGGTCCTCGGGCATGACAAAGAAAAATAATCATACATAAAACCATTATGAGGCCTTAATATTAGAAACGAGAAAATGACCATAAATGAAAAACAAAAATAAAAAAATTCTTGCTGTTATTCTTATTGCCTTTTTGGCTCTGGCCGCCTACGCGCTGTTCTTCAGGTCCGGACAGGAGAAAACGGCAAGTGCCCCTGCCCGGACCGCAGCCCAAAATAATGTAAAGACGGCTGCGGCCTCAAACGCGAACTCAAACGATAGCGGCTGGGGCGACGAGGGGTGGGGCAACGAAAATGCCCCCGGAGGCGAAGCGCCAACTGTGCAGATATCTCCCGGCAAGCAGCAGCTGATAAACGTAAAGATCGCCACTGCGGAAATAGTCCCTCTTGATAAAGTGGTCCGCGCCGAAGGGGTGGTCACCTATGATGAGACCAGGCTTTCAACGGTGAACACCAAAGTGGAGGGCTGGATAGAAAAGCTGTATGTGGATTACACGGGGATGTACGTCAGAAAAGGACAGCCCCTGGCGGAGATTTACAGCCCGGAGCTGTATGCCACCCAGCAGGAATATCTGAATGTGCTTAAATGGGCCGGAAACAAGGCAGATGGCAAACAAACCGGGGCAAAGCCGATGACCGGAGCAAATGGAG
>JAKAGP010000191.1 GCA_021825785.1 Nitrospirota bacterium | reverse complement strand
TAGCCTACCTGGCCGAAAAAAGAGAGAAGATGGGCAGGAGCATTGTCTCAAACCCGTATATATACTCCCTCTCTCTTGCCGTATTCTGCAGTTCGTGGACCTTTTACGGAAGCGTTGGCAGGGCGGCGTCCTCCGGCCTGTCTTTTCTTACCATATACCTTGGCCCCACATTAATGATGGCGCTTTCGCCCATTCTGTTAAGAAAGGTGATACGCATATCGAAAGAGAACAGGATCACGAGCATCTCGGATTTTTTAGGAGCAAGATACGGGAATTCTCTTTCGGTGTCGGCTCTTGCGGCATTCATAGCGCTCGTGGGGATAGCGCCTTATCTGGGATTACAGCTGAAGGCCATTATGGAAACCTTTTCCATCCTTGCCGGGCAGAGGGAGGGTTCCTCGCTGGCCGGATGGGTGATCACGCTTGCATTGGGCGTGTTCGCAATTATATTTGGCGCGCGGAAGCTCGATTCTTCTGAAAGGCACGAGGGCCTTGTTTTTGCCGTCGCGTTCGAGTCAATAATAAAACTGGCCGCCTTTCTTGGTGTTGGAATATATGTAAGCTTTTTCCTGTTTGGGGGCGTGTCTGAAATATTCCAGAAAATTGAGGCCTCATCACGTTTCAGTTCACTGGTCTCGTTAGGGAATGGAGGGCAGGGCGGGTACGGCCAATGGGCTTCGCTTCTGGTACTGTCCATGTCGGCCGTTTTTTTCCTGCCCAGGCAGTTCCAGGTCTCCGTTGTAGAGAACTCCGACGATTCGCACCTGTCCAAAGCCGTCTGGCTGTTCCCGCTATATCTCCTTTTGATGAACCTTTTTGTGATGCCCATCGCCTTTGGCGGGCTGCTTGTTTCGGGGGGGAACTCCGCCGGGGCCGATAATTTCGTCCTCACGATACCTCTTGGCCAGGGCAGTAAATATCTAGCTCTTTTTGCGTTCATAGGAGGTTTTTCAGCCGCAACAGGGATGGTGATCGTCGGGTCGGTCGCGATAAGCACGATGGTCATGAATAATCTCGTAATGCCCGCCGTTTACAAACTGGACCGGCTGAAGAGAGTTTTTTCTTTTCCGCTCGTAATCCTTAATCTGAAAAGGCTTGTGATCCTTGGTTTCGTGTTCCTGGGATATGCGTTTGCCGTACACGTGGGAGAGTATTATTCACTGGTCGACATAGGGCTTCAGTCATTTGAAGCAGTGACCATATTCGCGCCCGCTTTTCTTATCGGCCTTTACTGGAAAAGGGGCAACAGGAAAGGCGCCCTGGCCGGTATGTCCACCGGGTTTATCGTCTGGGCCTATACGCTTTTATTGCCGTCCCTGGTGAAGGCCGGGGTAATACATGATTCCGGTCTTTTGTTGCGCATCATTCATTCCGGGCTTTTAAACCCGGAAGCTCTGTTTGGGACCAGGGGGCTTGATAAATGGACCAATTCGCTTTTATGGGAACTCCTCTTTAATACCTTTTTTTATGTATCTTTATCGCTTGCCACAAGCCCCGATGAGAACGATGAAAAACAGGCATTTCTTTTTGTCGAGTCCTGCCCCGCAAAACTGCTGCCCGCCCTTGGCAATTATGGTTTCGAAGACCTGCAGAATATGCTGGGCCAGTATATAGGCCGGGAAGAAGCCATAGAGGCCCTGGACTCTTTTATGCGCGCCAATAAGATGAGCCAGGAACGGCTTGGCTCATTTGAACTTATCCGCCTGAGGGAAGAAGCGAAAAGGGTGCTTTCAGGGACAATGGGCTCCGCCATAGCGAGCATGATAATAGAGCGCAGGGTTGCCGGCACCGAGGAAGAAAAAAGTGAGGTGCTCCAATCCATAAGACAAATTACACGGACCCTCAGACTTTCAAGAAGCGAGCTGGAAGAGGCAAACAGTGAGTTGTGCATGCTCAAGGAATTCAGCGAGAACATCCTGGAGAGCCTTCCTCTTGGAGTGGCAACTCTTGACGGGTCCCTCCGGGTGAAATACTGGAACCGGGCAATGGAAAAGATCACCGGGACTCCAAAAACAGAGGTGATGGAGAAAGAGGCCAGCCGGATACTTACCTGTATTGGTCAGGATATCTTCAATATGGCAAACGCCGGGAAAGAGATAGTCTGCCGAACCGGGGAGAAGACTTTGAACGGGTATTGTAGCGCGCTTAAAGGCGGACAGGCAGGATATGTTGCCGTTTTTGAGGATATAACTGAAAAAAAACGCATAGAAGAAGAACTGTTCAGGGCCACAAAGCATGCAAGCCTCGGGAGGCTCGCGGCCGGAGTGTCGCATGAAATAGGCAATCCGCTGGCCTCGATCTCGTCTCTTGTGCAGGAATTGATAGAAGAAGACCTGTCCACAGCCCAAGGGGCCGCTTTCGCGAAGGATTCAATGGCCACCATCAACAGGCATATAGAGAGGATCGCGCGCATAGTCCGCAGCCTGGGCGATTTCGCCAGAATCTATCCACGGCAGAAGACAACTACGGATATCAGGGAGATACTTGAAAACACGCTTGCCCTTATAAGATACGATAAGGGTTTCAGGAACATAGAACTGGATTTAAAGATCGATGAGCTGCCGGCGCTTACACTGGACCCGGACCAGATGCAGCAGGTCTTCCTGAATCTCATATTGAACGCGCGGGACGCCATGCCCAGGGGAGGCAGGCTTGAAATAAGAATTGGCGTTTTGGACGGCCACGTTCAGATGTCCTTTTCCGATACGGGAGAAGGCATGGACGAAACGCTGCGGGAAAAGGTGTTCGAGCCTTTCTTCACAACGAAAAGCACCGCCGCAGGGTTTTTGTTTTTTCCCGGGGAGAGAGAGCCTGGCAGCGCTGGCGGGCACCCGTCTGGCGAGCGCGGGGGCACAGGGCTGGGTCTGAGCATCTGTTACAGCATAATAAAGGACCACGGGGGCAGCATAGAGGTTGAATCTGCAAAAGGTGAAGGGACCAGGTTTATAATAAAAATCCCTGTGGGACAATAGATTTTTAAAAAAATTAAATTAAATTAAATTAAAAATGGCAAAACGTATGCTCATAGTGGAAGACGAGGAGACGCTCAGGGGATCTATCCGGCGGCTTTTTGTGAAGAACGGGTTCGATACGGACACGGCGGGTTCGGCCGAGGAGGCCTTCGAGGCCGCAAAATCCGGCATGTATGACGTCATAATTACGGACATAATACTTCCCGGCATGGACGGAGTGGAGATGATATCCAGGCTCCGTGAACAGGTTGCCGACCAGATATTCATTGTAATGACCGCTTATGCCTCTCTTGAAACCGCCTTGAAAGCCCTCAGGGCCGGCGCGTACGATTACATAACAAAGCCTGTAATACACGAGGAAATAAAACGGGTGGTCGAAAACGCGTTAAGGCAAAAGACCCTCCAGATGGAAAACCTCCTCCTTAAAAAACAGATACGAAATAGGGACCCCGATGGCATCATAGGGGAAAGCGCCCAAATAAAGGCGATAACGGGCAAAATAGCCAAAATAGCCGGAGCCAGAAGCAGCGTGCTCATACTTGGGGAGACCGGCACCGGCAAGGAACTGGTTGCCAGGGCCATCCATTTTGGAAGCTCACGGGGTGAAAGACCTTTTATTCCCATAAACTGCGGGGCCATTCCGGAAAACCTGCTTGAGTCCGAACTCTTTGGCCACGTGAAGGGCGCATTCACAGGTGCGGTCAGCGCCAAAAAAGGACTGCTGGAGGTCGCAGACGGCGGGACGGTTTTTCTTGACGAGATAGGGGACATGGGGCTGGGGCTTCAATCAAAACTCCTCCGGGCACTGGAGGACCAGGAGATTAGGCCCGTTGGGGGCACGCATAGTTTACGGGTGGACCTGCGGTTTATAACCGCCACGAACAAGGACATAGAGCGTGCGGCCCGTGAGGGCCATTTCAGGGAGGACCTCCTGTACAGGATAAACGTGATCACGATCAAGATGCCGCCTTTAAGGCAGCGGCGCGAGGACATAAAACCTTTGGCCCGCTATTTCATGGAAAGGTTATCGGACGATATCGGTAAACGGGTAAAGAGCATAACCCCCGAGGCGCTTTCCATACTTGAAAATTATGACTGGCCCGGCAACGTGAGGGAGCTTCAAAATATAATAGAAAGATCGCTTTTGCTGGCCGACTCTGATGTGATAGGACCGGAATGCCTGCCCGACAATATATGGCGGGACGAGCCGGTTTTGGAAGGGTCTGTAACCAGCGGGCATAGCATCGAGGATTATACCAGGCAGTTCATCCTGCATTATCAGCAGAGCCACACCGAGCAGTCCATCGCCGGTATGCTCGGCATTACGCGCAAATCCCTGTGGGAAAAGCGGAAACGCTGGGGACTTTCAAGGCCGGAGTAATCAGGAATGCGGGCCTGTTGAATCCGTCTACCGCACAGCGCAAAACTAACCCGACGGTGTGGACTCCGGCTAAAAGTCCGCAGCAGAAAAAAGAGTACATTTGTGGGCAATTTCCGGAAGAATCAATTTTTTGAAAGTCCCCTCTTGGGAGGGGTTCGGGGGTGAATTGTAGGGGCGGGGCTTGCTCCGCCCGCCTTTTGACTTTGCCGTCACTTCGTGCCACGACACGGAATCCAGCGACTTTACTTCTCAGTGGATATCAGGAAAACGGTCGCTGTCCCTATTTTCCCTAAAAGCGGGGTTTTTAATTTGAACAAAAAAGACAAAAAGGGGGCTTTTTAGAAAAATTTAATCAGGCAACTTTGAGGATTATCTTGCCCATGGACCGCCGCCCCTCAAGCACTAGTACTACTGTGTAGATCGGAA
>JAKAGP010000190.1 GCA_021825785.1 Nitrospirota bacterium | reverse complement strand
TGAGGTTCTGCCTGCCTCCAGGGAAGTGCTCGTGGCCTGCCATTCAAAGGACAAAGGCGTTGACACCAGGAAAAACTGCCAGGTGGGCTGCATAGCATGCGGCATGTGTGAGAAGGTTTGCCCGTTCGAGGCCGCCACCGTATCCGGCAACCTGGCGAAGATAGATATCAACAAGTGCAAGACCTGCGGGCTTTGCGTCTCCAAATGTCCCACCGGGGCCATAAAGGACTATATACCCCACAGGGCCAAAGCATATATCATGGACAATTGCATCGGCTGCAATATCTGCCAGAAGGTATGTCCCGTGGATGCCGCATCGGGTGTGCTGAAGCAGAAGCACTCGATAGATCAGTCCAAGTGCATAGGCTGCGGGATCTGTACGGAGAAGTGCCCGGTGCAGGCCATAAACGGCACTTTTAACGCTCCTGCGATAATGGAGGCGGCCGCGCTTAAAAAACAAAAAAACGGCAAGGCTGAAAGCTCGACTGCCGCGGCTTAGTCGCGAGGGGCCAGTCTCCGCTCAAGCATGGGTTCGTTACGGTACAGGGTGGCAACGAGTTCTCCAATGTTGCCGATAACGTAATCGGCCTCTTTCAGGCCGCTTGCGTTATCGTAGCCGTATGTAACCCCCACTGTGCACTTGACCTTGGCGTTCCTGCCCGCCTTTATGTCAAACCTGCTGTCGCCGACCATGACCGCGTCCATGGCATCCGTTGCCAGTTTATCAAGCACATAAAGCACGGGGGCGGCGGACGGCTTCTTTTCCGCTACCGTTTCCGGCCCGGCGACAAGATCGAAATATGGGGCAAGTTCAAGCCCTTCGAGGATCTTCACTGTAAGGGAATGCATCTTGTTTGATATGATGGCTTTTTTGAATCCATGCAGCCCCCTGAGGACCTCCGGGACTCCCGGGTAAGTGTCTGAATGGTCAAGCAGATGCCTGCGGTAGTGTGAGATGAATTTCTCCCTTATCTCCAGGGTGAGTTCGGGGTCCACTTTGGGCTTCTGCCCGGAGACAGCTCTTTCTATAAGTCTCCCGACCCCCTCGCCTATGAGTTTCTTTACGCGGCCCTGGGACAGAGGGCCCAGTCCCTTTCCGGCCAGCGCGTGGTTCAGGGAGTACGTGATATCGGCAAGGGTATCTACGAGGGTGCCGTCCAGGTCAAATATGAATAAAGAGATCGGCATCGCGAATTATAGCATACGCCGCCTGCCCGGCGGGCGCATCAAGCCCCTCCTTTTATGCTGATCCAACTCGCCAGGATGCCCTGAAGGGAAAACCTGCTTTAATCTGAATACATTTCAATGAGCTTTTTGTTTATGTCCATGGCGGCCATGGCGCCCTCGCCAGCGGCTATGATCGCCTGATCGCTTCCCGCAAGCGGGCCCACTATATAAAGCCCTGGCAGGCTGGATTCGAAGTGCCGGTTTGTCTGGTACTTCAGCCCCGTGGAATCCCTTTTGAGGCGATCTTTTAGCCCCTCAAGGAACGCGTCATTCAACCGGTATCCATAATTCGAAAGCACCGCCTCACACAGTATGCGTCTTCCGCTTTTTAGTTCCAGCCAGCGCAGTTCATCTTCGCCAAGAAGGCTTGCCGGACTGTCAAACAGGACCTCAATTCCTTCCTGGTTCATTTCATCCACATATCCGGGAGGAGGCGCATAATCGTCCAGAACGACCGTGAGGTCTTTTGTGTACATCCGTTTTATTGCCAGCGCAAGGCGGAGCGTCCCCTCCGAATTTCCGAGTATGGCGGTCTTTTTGCCCCTCGTCCTGTATCCGTCGCAGTCTACACAGGTAAAAAAACTCAATGCGAAATACTTGGCGAGGTTCTCGATCCTGGGAAGCACGTCCCGCGCCCCGCTGGAGACTATAACGGTCCTGGACCGGTAGAGCCCCCCGCCGGCGGTTTCGGTCAAAAAGAACGGACCTTCCTGAGTTGGTATTTTGGGGGCTTCTTCAGGGGCCTCTTCGGCGGGATAATTTTTTACCCCGATGGAGCTCACAGTCTTTCTTTCAACCCGAGCGCCGAAACGCGCCGCCTGCGCCAGGCCCTTCTCAATGAGCTCCCGGCCGGAGATTATTGAATGGGTGAGGAAGTTTTCTATCCGCTTGGCGTGTCTTGTTCTGCCTCCGCCCCTGTCCAAGACAAGGACGTCACGGCCGTACCGGCAAAGATAGATGGCTGCCTGCAGCCCTCCGGGGCCTGCCCCCACTATAACGCAGTCATACGATGCCGACTCTATTTTTTTCTCCTTCTTTTTTGCCTCCATTGTTAAATCATACCTGGATAACGGCGTTATGGAAGCCTGCTACGCGCGGGATGCTCGAATATGTGCGCGGTTAGTACGCCCGGTTGACATGAAATGGGCAGTTGATAGAATGGAATCAAAAGAAAGAAAAAGTCCGTGACGGGCTGCAAAAAAAGGAGGTGCATTCAGATGCCGACAAGTATTACCATGCAAATGGCTGTCATCAAGGGGTGCAACGTCTCAGAATGTTCGTACAACAGGGCAGGCAACGAGTGCCATGCAATGGCCATAACGGTCGGAGGGCCTCAGCCTTACTGTGACACTTTCATGAGGAGTTCAAGCAAGGGAGGTGTGGACCAGACAGGGGCCGTTGGAGCCTGCAAGGTGGAAAACTGCAAACATAACAGGAACCTCGAATGTTCCGCCGACGGTATCGACGTTGTCGCCAGCGGAAACAATGCAAAATGCAACACATTTGCCCAAAAGTAACTGACAATAAAATATTCAGATCAAAAAGAGGCCGGGCTCTCCGGCATTAAAAGATCCTGCAAATTGGAAGGGCCCCGGAAAAAATTTTCCGGGGCCCTCGTTTTCTTTTTTTGTTTCGCCTGTTTTTACTTCTTTATTTTTTTATACCCTCTTTGAGGGTCACTCCGTACTTGTCGTTCTCAAACGGGTGGATGGCCGGGTATTTGGAATAAAGCCAACCCTTGAATATCTTCTTTCCGTTGTCCTCTATCCGCACCTGGGCTGCCGGATTGTTGGGGTCATTAGAGACAGAGGTTATCTGGGTGCCGGACATCTTGAAATCCGGCAGGAAGCTGAGCACTTCGATCTGCATCTGCGAGCCGGGTATCGTGTAGCTGGAGCCTATCTTTACAGTGGCCTCCGCGGTTTTCCCCGTGGTCTTGTTGACTATCACCAGTGAAACAGCCTTCCAGGAGTCCTTCACTTCCGCCGGCACGACCACTTGCGGCCCACCCTGCGGCATGACTATGCTAGGCATCTGCTGCGGGGCAGGGGCTGCCTGTTGCGGGGGCTGCTCCTCTTTTTTCTTGCAGGATGCAAATCCAAGAGCAAGAGTTAGTGCGGCGAGGAGCAAGATTGCTTTCTTAAACATGGTACGTCCTCCTTATCGCTTTTAAATTGTCTCTTTAATGGCGGAGAGGCAGGGATTCGAACCCTGGGTGAGGTGTTACCCCCACAACCGCTTAGCAGGCGGCTGCCTTCGACCGACTCGGCCACCTCTCCACAACGTTACATATTAACAAAAAACACTTTTTACAGTAAAGATTTAACGCTGGACCCAGCTAATGAGAGGCCTTTCACGTGTTGCCGGAGCAGGAGGCCTCATACTTTTTGGAAAGCTTTTTTTCATCTTCGGCAAGGTGGCATTTCTTGTATTTGACGCCGCTACCGCACCAGCAGGGGTCATTACGGCCGGTCTCGGGCCGGGCAGGATCTTCTTCAGGCGCCATAAACAGATTTTTCAAAGCCTTTAGCAGTCCCATGTTTACGCCGCTCCTTTATTTTTTAAAATTTTAAGATGGAATAAAAGCAAAGACCAAGTATATTATAGCCAGAACCAGAACGGTTGATATTATACAACACGGGAATGAAAATAGGTTCGTCCTCATTAAGCATTTATTAACTAAAATCCGGTCCGGGAGGCCAATAATGGAACTTTCAGAGAAAAAATCTTTCGGCGCCAAGGTCCTTTTCTATCCAACACCCGTTATGGTAGTGGGCACATATGACAGGGAAGGAAGGCCCAACGTAATGACGGCGGCATGGGGCGGGGTCTGCTGTTCAGCCCCTCCCGCTATCGCCGTTTCCTTAAGGAAGGCCACGTATTCGTACGGAAATCTGGTTGAGAGAAAGGCCTTCACGATAAGCATACCGGGGGAGCGGAATATAAAGGAAGCGGATTACTTCGGGATGGTATCAGGCAAGAACGAGGACAAGTTCAAGGCCACTGGTCTTACCCCCGTAAAAAGCGCCGTAGTGGACGCCCCGTATGTGGGCGAGTTCCCTTTCGTGATCGAATGCAGGCTCCTGCAGACGGTGGAGATAGGCCTGCACACGCAGTTCGTAGGGGAGATAATGGACGTAAAGGCAGACGAGTCCGTCCTGGCTGAAGGAGGCCTCACCCCCGATATCGAAAAACTTCGGCCTCTCATTTTTACCCCTGAAAGCCGTTTTTATTATGGGGTGGGCAGGCAGTTGGGAAAGGCTTTTTCAATAGGCAAGCGCTCCTGAAGGAAGATCCAGCAGACTGGCACAAAAAAAGGGCCGGGAAATTTTTTTCCTGGCCCTTTTCAATCTTAGAACGGGAGAAATTACCTTACTTCTTTTTCGTCCCCTTGTCTGCCTCTTTACCCTTGGTTTTGCCCGTGCCGCATTTGCCTTTGCAAGCCATTTTCAATCGCCTCCTTTTCATGGAAATGGAAGTGGAGCTGATCGGGATCGAACCGACGACCTCTTGAATGCCATTCAAGCGCTCTCCCAACTGAGCTACAGCCCCGTCCAAATAGAATATCA
>JAKAGP010000189.1 GCA_021825785.1 Nitrospirota bacterium | reverse complement strand
TGGACAGCATCAGGGAAAGCCATATCACGGAGGGTGAAGCGGGCGGCCTCACCCAGCACATAGGCGCTTACAAGGTCAGGCTTGGCGACAAGGAGATCGCTTTTCTGGATACTCCTGGGCATGAAGCGTTTACCACGCTCAGGGCCCGGGGCGCCAAGGTGACCGATATAGTCATACTGGTTGTGGCGGCCGATGACGGAGTGAAACCGCAGACGATAGAGGCGATAGACCATGCCAAGGCGGCCGGTGTTCCGATAATCGTTGCCGTAAACAAGATAGACAAACCGGAGGCCAATACCCAGCGCGTAAGACAGGAGCTTGCCGAATACGGCATAGTCTCCGAGGACTGGGGCGGCCAGAACATCTTCGCCGAGATTTCGGCAAAAAAAAGGATCGGTATCGACAGCCTGCTGGAATTGGTCCTCCTTCAGGCGGAAATGCTCGAACTCACGTCCAACCCCGAAAAGATGGCAAAAGGGGTAATCATAGAGGCCAGGCTGGACAAGGGTAAGGGCCCTGTGGCCACCATCCTTGTCCAAAACGGCACACTCCGGACCGGAGATGTCTTTTTGTGCGGCTCCAATGCGGGAAGGGTCAGGGCCATGAGCGATGAGCACGGGCGCAAGATCGATATTGCCGGCCCGTCCACGCCCGTTGAGGTCGTAGGCTTCAATACCATGCCGAACGCCGGAGATTCTTTCGTCGTCATGGACGATGAAAGAAAGGCCAGGCAGATAGCCCTTGCCAGGCTCCAGAAGCAGAAGCAGGTCGAGGCCACTGTCGCAAAGAAGATAACCCTGGATGAGCTCTACAGCAAGATGAAAGAAGGCAAGCTCAAGGACCTGAACATCGTGATCAAGGCCGATGCGCAGGGGTCCATAGAAGCCCTCAAGGGCTCTTTCAGCTCAATTACACACCCTGAGGTGAAGGTGAAGGTCATACACGCATCCATCGGCGGCATCAATGAATCCGACGTGATGCTTGCCGCCGCCTCCAACGCGGTCATAGTGGGGTTCAACGTGAGGCCCGAGACCAAGGCTCAGCAGATCGCTGAGAAAGAAGGGGTGGACTTACGCCTCTATAACATAATATATGAGGCCGTTGACGACGTAAAAAAGGCCCTTGAAGGGATGCTCGAACCCACCATTAAGGAAAAGGTGCTTGGACGGGCGGAGGTAAGGCAGCTCTTTACCGTCTCGAGGCTGGGCACCATAGCGGGCTGCCACGTGATAAACGGTTTAATGAGCAGGTCAAGCGACGGCATCCGCGTCATAAGGGACAACATAGTTGTATACCAGGGGAGGATATCTTCCCTTAAACGGTTCAAAGAGGACACAAAGGAAGTCCAGACCGGCTACGAGTGCGGCATCATGATGGAAAACTTCAATGATTTCAAGATAGGCGATATCCTCGAAAACTTCGTCATAGAAAAGATAGCCGCCAAACTCTCGTAATAGAAAAGAAAAAATCTAAAGATCTCAGAATAGGACAGGACCAGGAAAATGCTGCCCTACAAGCGCGCAAAGAGGGTTGCCGACCTCCTCAGACAGGAAATCTCCGATATTATCTTAAGGAGACTCAAGGACCCCAGGATGGGTTTCGTTACGGTCGTGGATGTCTCCATTACCGACGATCTCAAGCTGGCAAGGGTCTACGTCAGCTCGCTTAAGGAAGATGAGCGGGAGCAGATGATCGAGATCCTGAACGCCGCAAAAAGCTTTATCAGGCAGGAGTTGGGCAGGAGGGTGAAGATGAAATCCACCCCGGACCTGGAGTTCCGGCTAGACACGAGTCTGCAGTACGGGAACCGTATAGACCAGCTTCTTAAAGAGATAAAGGGGGACTGATCTTTGGAGATGGGCGCGCCTGAGAGCTGTCATGACAACCCGGTCAAACGCAATTTTTTGGAGTATCTTCCCCCTGACGAGCTTCTTGATTTCCTGAGGGATGAACCGAACGGGGACAAGAAAAAAAAGAAAAAGTTCGTAGTTGCAGGCCACATCAGCCCCGAGGGAGACGCCATCGGTTCGACCTTGGCCCTGGCGGCCGCGCTCCGCGCCATTGGCAAGGATGTGATCACTTACAATAATGACATTATCCCCGAGTTTTTCCGTTTTCTGCCCGGCGCTCAAGATATCTCCCATGTCCTTCCACCCGATACGCAGGATTATTCGCTTATCCTTGTGGACTGCTCAAAGCCTTTTCGCGCGGCGCTTGAGGGTGTCCGTTTCAGGCATACCGCGGTCATAGACCATCATGAAATGGAGTCGTACGGCCCGGACGAAAGACCGTCCCCGATGTGGGTCGTCCCCGGATGTCCTGCCGCGGGTCGGCTGGTTTATAGTGTCAGAAAGGCCCTGGGTCTTCCTATTGACCGGGAAATGGCGGAAAACCTTTATGCGGCCATTTCAACGGACACAGGCTCCTTCAGGTACGACAATACGACGGCCGGTTCGCTTGAGGCCGCGGCGGAGCTGGTCCGGGCAGGGGCGGAACCCGCGGTAGTGGCCCGGAATGTCTACGAGACGTGGTCGGCAGGCAGAATGAGGCTTCTATGCCTTGCCCTGGAGACAATTGAATTGAAGGATGGGACCGCGATAATGAGCGTTTCGCAGGAGATGTTCAGGTCGTCCGGCGCGGCCGCCGAGGACGTGGACAACTTCACCGCCTATCCCAGGATGCTAAGGGACGCAAAGGTCGCCGTACTCATCAGCGAGATGGAGGACGGGACTTTAAGGGCAAGCCTCAGATCCAAAGGGGACATCGATGTACGCAGAGTGGCCCAGAAGTTCGGGGGTGGAGGACACAAGAAGGCGGCAGGCTTCAGGACTACCGCATGGAAAGGGAACATGCGGGGTTTGAGAGAGGCGCTTTTCATGGAGATCGCCGGAGCCGTGGCCGGAAAAGGTTTTTGATTTGATCTTACCTATCTAAAAAACCTGACCCGGTCAGGTTTTTTTGTCTTTCTAAACACACTTAAGTATCTGCTGGTCTGCATTTATTTTTGTTTTTTTTGTTTTTTTGCCGTGGCAGATGGCGCAGAGGTCTCGGATCTTCTTGCCGTTTTTCGTTTTGATGATCAGATATTTATAATTTGAGTTCGTGCGGTGAGGGTCATGGCAGCTGCCGCATCCTATCTTCCCTTCCTGTAAAAGTGATAGGGGCACTCTGATACCCGGAAAAATCTTGATTCCCGTATGGTTCTCATGAATGGCGCAAACGGACCCTATCCCCAGTTTTGTCTTGTCCCCCGCCTTGTGGCATTCCATACATGAGCCCCTCACACCTGCAAAAACATAGCCTGCCGCCCCACCGGCAACCCTTTCGTGCAGGGCTGCGGCCAGTCTGATCCCGTTTTTCAAGGGATGGACAGCATGGCAAGCAGCGCATTCCAGTTTGCCGTGGGGGCCGAACGCAAGGGAATCGGCCGGGAAAAGGGCCGGGAAAAAGGCCGGCGAAAAAAACAAAAACACCAGGTACGGGATGAAAGACTTGCGGGCTTTGCACGTCATCGGGCAGCCTCCCCCGGGTTTCCCCGGCCCCTTACGGGCTTCTCCCCTGAATTTTCACATGGGTTCCAGGGGTTTTTGTTTCCCCTATTGAACAATGCGAATAAACTACATCCATATTTGTATTCTATCACCGGTACGGAATTATTGAAGAAGTTCTTAAAAGGCTATTTTTTTTAATTTTATGCCCTTCCGGGTATCGAATGTAAGGAGTTTCCATTAGCCTGAATCGCGCGCTGGCCCTTCGGGGTGCGCTCGCTTCTCACTTTAAAGGAGTTGGCGGAAATCGCCTGAAAGGGGGATGACGTAATATCCGGGAGACTGCTGATAGGGAGTTAACAACGGGTCCGGCGCCCCCTGCTTCGTGATCTCAAGCCTTAGATTGTATGAGCCGTTTTCAAGATTTGCCTGGCCTTTCAACTTGGCGTAAGTGTCAGGGGAATCAAGCGAGACCGATCCGATGTTGATCTCCGTTCCCGTTAACCTCGCCACCCCGTTTGCCGATCTGAACCCGTAAGGGAAATTGCCCAGGCTGTCCAGGGTGAATAGAAAATTCCCCTTGTCTCCGCTGAATGCAAGGTTTGCATTAAGCACCCCGGAGACAGACCTTTTCAGCGGTGGCAGTTCCCCTATCTGGACGCTGTCAAACCTGACCCGCAGTTTTTTTTGTCCGGAAAAGAAGCTGTAATCGAAAAAGCCCCTGGCCGTGCCCCCCGCCAGCGAGGCCCGGAAAGGGACGTTAAGCCGGAATAACAGGAGGGCCAGCGGGTTTATCCGCCCGTGAACATCTTTTAAGATCAGGGCTACTTTCCCGCCGTTCTTTGCGCTCACGGCGTCCGCCCCGAAGCTGAAAAAAAGCCCTTTGTGGAAATTGGTTGCCTCTATGGAAAGCCCGGGTCCCACGGGGCGGGAGGCAAGCAGATACCCTATTGATGAATCCGGCACGGCGGCGTACCACAGGAACATGGGCAGTGCAATGATAACCGCAAGGATTATGATAATTTTTTTTGTTCTTATTTTTTTCACGAATTAAAAATTAAGAAAGATCTTTTTGCGTTTCCTTTTTTCGACTTTTTGGGATTTTTTTCACTTGGCTCTTGTAAGGGCCAGCACAAGCCTTACGTCCAGCGCGGGCGCCGAAAAGGAGTTCCTGAAATCAGCCTCTTTAACAGTCAGAAGCATCGGGGCCTTCCTGATCCTGTACAGCAGGTTCACGGTCTCATTCAAATCCAGCTTTTTAAGGGTGACTTCGGCCTGCTCCGATGTGAATCCGTCCATGGTCTTCGTTTCCAGCGGG
>JAKAGP010000002.1 GCA_021825785.1 Nitrospirota bacterium | reverse complement strand
AACTTAAAAACGATCACGATTAAAAAATGGAGGCAATCATGCTTAAAAGTCTAAAGAAAATATTCTCCCATATAGTCATAATTATACTGAGCGCATCGGCAGCGCTCTCTATTCCTTATATCGGAAGGTTCATAGCCAATAACTACCAGAGATACTGGTCTCTCATAGAAAATAAAGAGATATTCCTTATATCCATGGAAATATCCGTGGCGGCGCTTCTCATCTTTCTTTTCAACCTCGCGGGCCGGAGCCTTAAAAATATGCGGCTCTCCGGCATGGCCGCCAAAGCAGGCATGGTGCTTGTGACAAATACACAACACGGGAAAAACAGGAAAAACCCTATTGCCGGAAACAGCATAAAAAAACTTATCCTGGCGCGGATCAGAAAATTCAAGGAAAAAGAGGGGTTTTCAAAGGACATCCTGCTTATCGGTTCAACGGGATACAGCACTTTCGTGGACCCGGACGGCGACTTTCACAATGTGCTTAAGAATTGCCGTGAGGCGAAGATCATGCTTCTTAACCCGTTTTGCGAAGGGGCGGCCCTCCGGGCCAGGGGTATTCCCGAGCCCGATATAACACCGGAAAGCTTCAAAAGCCGTATCCTTCAGAGTATTGATTTTTTGACGGCCCTGAACGAGGTCCATCAAAATATAAGGCTAAAACTTTTCAGTGACTCACCGTTTCTGAAACTTGCCATTCTGGGGGACTATATCAGCATGCGTCCTTATCGCGCGGGACTGGGCACAAGGGAAATGCCCGAATATATATTCAGGCACTCGCAGGACACGGGAAGCCTGTTTGATATTTTTTACCAGTTCTTCCTTTCCAGGTGGCGAGATCCGGGCACACCCGAATACGACTTCAATACCCGGGAGCTCATATACAGGGACGGGGCGGGAGGCGAGCTTAGAAGAGAAAGGCTTGAATAGGGAAGCAATATAAAAACAGGACCGGACACACAATGATTTTTTGTTTTTTTATGCTATCCTGCAATCAGGAGGCATATATGAGAAACGTCGGGGGCATAGACAGGGTTTTCAGGATAATAGCGGGGATCGTCCTTGCGCTTTTGGCGGCGTTTGCAGGGATGGCGCCCGGAGTAAGGGTGCTTCTCATTGTGTTTGCCGTGGCAGCTTTTTTCACCGGGGTCTTTGGATTTTGACCGCTGTCCAAGGTGCTGGGTATCAGCACCTACAAAAAGAAACAGGCCTGAGCATCTATTTGATCTGATCCTTGATCATGGGCCCTCAGCATGTTTACGGGACACTGGCGGATGCGGTAGTGCTGGTGCATCTCCTCTGGATAGTCTTTCTTTTTACAGGCGGCATCTGGGGAAGAAAATACCTGCCCGTAAGGCTGTTCCATATCTTCGGGCTGGCCCTGGCCTTCGCGGTCCAGGTCTTCGACTGGTACTGTCCGCTTACCTATCTGGAGGTGTTCCTCAGGCAAAAAGCCGCAAATAATCCCCATGCGGTGTACACAGGCTCCTTCATTACCCATTACGCGGAAAAACTCATCTATATAAACCTGCCTCGCGGCCTCATAGTCTTTGCAACTATCCTGCTTTGCGGCTTCAACGCTTTTTTGTACCTGGGAAGACGGAAAAAAAGACCGCGCACATCTTAAAACCTTAGGAACCAATTTTCCGCAATCATGTATATTATCCCTTATGAACATGATATTTGCCGGTCCTGACCTGCTTATAAGACTTGCTATGTCCGCCAGTGCAGCACAATAAAAATAAAAATAAAAATATCTTGCCGTTTGAAGTCCGCAGGCTGATGATGGCGCGCGCGGCGCGAAGCCTGGGACAAGGCGCACTGGTTGCGGCATTCGTACTTTACCTGCATGCCCTGGGATGGCAGGCTACCGCCATCGGCGCGACGCTTTCCGCTGCGCTGCTGATAGGCGCTGTTCTCACATTGGCCGTGGGCCCCTTGAGTGACCGCCGCGGCCGGCGGCGTTTCCTGCTTCTTTATGAGGCCATCCAGGCTGGAGCCGCATTATTGGCCCTGGCCACTGCCTGGCCTCCGGCCCTGGTGCTGGCCGCCATAGCAGGCGGTTTCGGGCGGGGAGCAAATGGCAGCGCGGGGCCCTTTGCTCCTCTTGAACAGGCTTGGCTTGCACAAGCACTGCCCGCGGAAAAGCGCGGCGAGGTGTTCAGCATGAATGCCGCCATCGGCTTCATCGGGATGGCTCTCGGGGCGCTGCTTGCGGGCGGAGTCCATCTCCTCATAGGCCCTATGGGCACTGTACTTGCCTTCCGGCCTCTGTTCCTTCTTTCTCTGGCTGGTTCAATCGTGGCCTTCTCTCTCATCGCCAGCATGAAGGAGCCTGTCCTTTCGCCAACGGGCGGGCAGCCGGTAAGACAAAAACAAAGACAAAAACAAAAAAACCGGGAACGGCGCAGGGAAAACCGTATGCTGGTGCGTCTGGTGACGGCAAACACCCTTAACGGGCTTGGCATCGGCATGATCGCCCCGCTCATAGCATACTGGTTTGCCCTGCGTTTTCATCACGGACCGGGGTCTATCGGCCCCGCGCTGGCCGTAAGCTTCGTTTTGGGCGGCCTGGGTTCGTTCCTGGTCTCCCGGTTGGCGCGGAGCCATGGGTTGATACGGCCGGTAGTCGCCATGCGCGGCATGGGGCTTCTGTTTCTGATGATGGTGCCGCTTGTTCCAAAATTCTGGGTCTCCGCGGCCCTATATGCGCTCCGGTCGGGGTGCAACCAGGGGACAGCGGGCGTACGCCAGGCTCTCGTCGTGGGCCTGACGCGCGACCGCAGGGGGCTGGCCGCCAGTTTGCAGAACGTATCCATCCAGATCCCGCGCGCAGTGGGTCCGGTAGTCTCCGGGTTCATGCTGCATGCGGGCATGCTGAAAATACCCTTCTTCATAGCCGCCGCCCTCCAGATGGCTTACCTGGTACTTTATGCATTGTTTTTTCGGGGTTATGCAGCAGAGGAATAAAAAAGATTTCTTTTGTAAACTGAGGGAATGCCCGTGATATACTGCTATTAGAAGAAAGATCCAAGGTAATCCTGGCCCAGGCCCGTCAAATATGAGGGGGAAAAAGTCAATAAAACCTCCGGTCCTTGATGAAAGACCCGATACCATCAGGCATGAGATCATGGCCGCCCTCAAAGGCGCTGCGCTAACGGCAAAAGATATCTCTTCGCAGGTAAGGATCACCGAAAAAGAGGCCTATGAGCACCTCGATCATATCAGAAAGAGCTTGGGCGGCGTGCACGGTCTCCTGCTCATTACGCCCGCGGAATGCAAAAAATGCGGCTTCGTCTTCAAAAAGAGAGAGCGCCTCAAAAAACCGGGCAGGTGCCCGGTATGTCACAACGAGGCCATAAAACCGCCGGGATTTTCTATCAGATAAGGATCAGCCACCATGAGGGAAAAAACAATTGACATAAAGGAAATCCGGGAACTCGCAAAGAGGTTCCGCCCTGAGGAAATAGAACACTGTATTGAGATGCACCTTCGGGAAGAGAAGCATGAGTGTCCCCTGAAAGGCACGAGCGAGCACATAATAAATGAGCTTGCCAAAGCCGGATTTGTAAGAAAAATGGTGGACAATGGAGCGCAGCCCATGGACGCGATAAGAGAGCTTGCGGAACGGATACGCCGCTTCCAGATGGGCTCCGATGGGAAATGAAATGGCAAAAAATAATTCCAGATATTCTAACCACCCCAGCCGATGCTTATGATTATGGCATCAGCCTTGCAGACCTCAAGGCATGCCCCGCAGTTAATGCAATAGGCTGAACGATAAGGCTCGCTCTTTTCGCCAGACATCTTGAAACAACCGGCTGGACAGACTTTTATGCAATCGCCGCATCCCGTGCATTTGTCCCAATTCACCAGGGCTACGAACATGGTTTTACCTCACCCAAAATATTTACAGGATCATTCCTTGCTCCGAGTTTACAGATGGCGGCCGGCATTGTCAAAAAAAACCGCGGGATTGAAAGAAGAAATAGGGGTTTAAGTTACCTGTGGAAAAGATTGAGAGGGGCCTCTGACGACGGTCCCCTCTCAATAAAGTGGGGTTAGGAAGAAATTTTCATATTTTTCGATTGGTCCGGAATCAAAACTCCATCATCCAATCCACCTGCACGGTATTTTCCGTGTGGTTGGCAGTGTCGCCGGGCTTGAGGTTCTCAATCGGTTTGAGATTGTAGTATGAAACGACCGCTTGCATCTTCTTTGCCAGACCATAGGTGAAGCCCGCCCTGTTGCCCTCCACGTTGGTTGAGCCAAAGTAAATGTCGGCGTTGGGGAAGATGTCGAGCCAGGCGTTTCTCTCCAGGCGGCGATAGTTGTAGTTGATCTGCCACTTGCCGGCCTTGTTTACAGCGGCATGCCCCAGTTTTATACCCATAATATAGCCCTGGTTGCCGCTAGAGGGGGCCGGGTTGTTGATGTATTCCGCGTAGAGCCCGGCATAAGGCACCACAGTCGAGAGCCCGCCAAAATCCGCCTGGGCGCCGAACCAGAAGTCGTTGTAGTTATACAACAGGTTGCCCTTGGCATCCAGGCTGTCGGAGGTGTTCAGGCCGGTGACGTTGTGGAATATCCCGTTTACGTTGGCAGGAAGCTGGTTGAAATACTGGTAAGTCCTTTTTATATTATCAAAGATGTAATAGGCCGCGGCGAGCCTGATCTTGTCTTTTTGCGCGAACTTCAGGTCCACTCCGGGGTTGATCACGCCCATCAGCGGCATTTCCGCTCCCGAGGGGGGCATCTGTGCGCCAAGCACGAAGAGATCGGTGTTCAGAAAATAATCTAAGGCCCCGGTTGCAGGCGGGGTTATCATCACGGCAAGGCCATCCGGCCTGATGTTGCCGTCCCACGTCAGCATGGTAGGCGTCCATATCGGGTTCGGGAACTTTCCTACAGCTATGTTCACTGTTTTGGAAGGCGTTATCTGGGCATATACCATGTCTATCCTGGGAAGATGCCCCTGGAACCCGTTGCCGAAATTGTCGTTAGTGGACCTGGAAAGCAAAACCCCTTGCCCGCCGCTTGCGATCCCGAAGACAACCTTTACGTGTTTGGTGACCTGGTCGGCCAGTTGGAGTCTGTAGCGGAACCTCCCGCGGTTGATGGCTGGGGTCGACTGGTCCTGGACGTCGAGGTATTCATACCTCAGCCGCAGATCGCCGCTTATGGTGAGTTTTTTTAACCATGCGGGAAGCTTGCCGTTGCCGCCCGAACTCTGGCCGTCCTGCGCCAGAATGGTGTTTGCGTCGTCCTGGCTCAGCACGCCTTTATTCACCAGTTTATTGACAAGCGTGCTCATATCGGTTGCCGCATTCGCATTAACCGCGTCCGCCAGCGGCACAACGATCATAAAAAACGCCAATATTGCCGCGCCCAACAATAACCTGCCCGGCTGCCTTCGCCCTCTCCAAACCTGAAAAGCTTTTTTCCCCGTTGACATCTCTTACTCCTTTCCCTTCTGAAAATATTTTTAATTTAAAAATCTTGGGATATGATAATCGCCTACTGTTACAGGAAAGTTTCGATTACGTGAAACTTTGATTAATCCCGGAAGTTGGTTAAAAAAACAGATGCGGTTTTAAAAAAGAGGGGGGAACAGGATCGGCTTTCGCACTTAATTCGGATTTAACACAAGTGTTAAAGCAGGCATAATTCGGCTTCATTGCGGTCTTGATTTCCTGTATAATCAGAGAAGCGAATTACCTTACCTTAAATCATTAAGGGGTTTTTTCCTCACAAAGCGGGCTGATGCCCAAAAAAATAAAAACAATGAGAATAATCAAAATGAGAATTGACTGTTATGTTTCTCCGGGGTGCGGTTCGGAAGAGGCCCTGCGCGAAAATATCCGGCGGGCGCTTGCCCTTGAGGAGGCCCGGTCGGAGGTGGAATTCCACTCTATAGACAATGAGAAGGCGCTTGCGCTGGGGCTGACCGGCTCTCCCTCCGTGCTCATAAACGGGGAGCAGTTGCAGCCGCAGGAGAGGGCCGGCTTTTCATGAAGGATGTTCAGTGACGAGTCTGGAAGACTCGCAAATGTGCCTTCGGTTGAGACGCTGCGGCGGGCAATTAGAAAAACAACATAAGAAGAATCAAAAGGCGCCTGTATATCAGGTCAAGCTCTCAATGTAAATTCTTGAATCCACGGCGGAAACGCCTTTGCCCTCATCGAATACCAGGAGCGGGTTTATCTCCATCTGCCTTATCTCGGGAAAATCCTCTATAAGCACGGAGAACCGCAGTATCACCTCGACAAGCGCCTTCATGTCCCTGGGCGGCCGCCCCCGCCAGCCTTTAAGCAGCGGCAGGCTCTTGAGCCCCGCCAGCATCTTTTCAGGGTCCAGTCCGGTAAGAGGGTGAAGAGAAAAAGATACATCCTTCATCAGCTCCACCTGTATGCCGCCAAGCCCAACCATAACAAGGGGCCCGAAAGTGGGATCGAACGTCATCCCCAGTATCACCTCCTGGCCGCCGTAGAGCATGGGCTGTAGCACCGCCCCTTCCATGCGGTCACCCAATTTTTCCTTCATGGCATTAAAATTTTGCCTCACTTCTTCTTCCGAGCGCAGGTCCAGGGCCACGCCGTTTACGTCCGTTTTATGGATCACGGTAGAGGAGCGGAGCTTCAGGACAACGGGGAAGCCGGCTTCCGCCGCCTTCCTTGCCGCCTCTTCCGCGGTTAAGGCCACCTCCATCCTGGCCGCGGGTATGCCGTAATGACCAAGCAGGGCGGAGCCCTCCTCCGGCATGAGCCAGCCGCTGGTTGCCCCGGAGGCCTCCAGCCTTTTGGCGGCGCCGGAGATGAGTCTGCCAGCATCTTCATCCTTAATGTCCGGGAACTTGGGCACCCTTCCCTCTTCCGTGCTCAGGAACCTGGAGTAATGGTAGGCCCTCGCCAGCGCCTCTATCGCATCTTCGGGGAATATGTACGAAGGGACATACCTGCCCGAAGCCAATTCAAGGTTTACCATCTCTCCCATCGTCATGAAGCAGGCGATCACGGGCTTTTGCCCCTGGTAGCCGTTCATGGCATCGCGCACCGACTTTGCCACTTCCTCCGGGCGCGTTACGAGCGGGGGGATATAAATGACCACCAGAGCATCGATGGCCGGGTCATCAAGCATCGCCTCCATAGACTTTTTGAAAGATTCGGCCGGAGCGGAAGCTATCATGTCCACAGGGTTTCCAAGGGAGGCCGCCTCGGGCAGGAATTCCCTTAACCGCTCAAGCGTGGGGGCGGACAGCGCGGGGACCTTCAGCCCCCAGTCCTCGCAGGCGTCGGCCGCAAGCACACCCGGGCCTCCGGCGTTTGTCAGAATGCCCACATTGGGCCCCCTGGGCAGCGGCTGGTTCGAAAGCAGCTTCGTAATGTTGAACATCTCCTCTATCTTGTCCACGCGTATGACCCCCGCCTGCCTGAACATGGCCTCCACGGCCACTTCAGCCGCGGCAAGCGCGCCCGTGTGAGAAGTTGCCGCCCTTGCGCCCACTTCCGATTTGCCGCCCTTTACCGCCACTACCGGCTTCTTCCTGGACACCCTGCGAGCGATGCGGCTGAATTTCCTCGGGTTCCCGAAGGACTCCATGTAGAGCGCTATGATGTCCGTGTTCTCATCGTCCTCCCAGAACTCAAGCAGGTCGTTGCTGGATATGTCCATGCGGTTGCCGATGCTCACAAAGGAGCTTATGCCAAGCGACATGCTCTTGGCGTAATCGAGCAGCGCAAGCCCCAGTGCGCCGCTCTGGGAGCCGATGCTTATCCTGCCGCATGGAGGCATGTTCGGGGAGAAGGTCGCGTTAAGGCTAACATCCGGATGGCAGTTGAGTATGCCAAGGCAGTTTGGCCCTATAACCCTCATACCGTAGGAAAGGACTTTTTCCAGCAGCTTTTTTTCCCTCTGTCTGCCCTCGCCCCCCGCCTCGCCAAACCCGGCCGATATGATGACAAGGCCCCATATGCCCCTTTTGCCGCATTCCTCCACAACGTCCAGCACCATGGGCGACGGCACCACTATCACCGCAAGGTCGATGTCTCCCGGCACATCCAGCACCGAGGGGTATGAGAGCACCCCGTCAATGGAGGCGGCATTGGGGTTTACCGGAAACACCGTGCCCTTGAAGGAGCTCCTTAAAAAATTTCTGAAGATGGCCCCCCCTACGTTCCGGGGGTTCCTGGAGGCGCCGATGACCGCAACAGTGCGCGGGTAGAGCAGTTTTTTTACCCCCGCGGAGCGCGCTATGTGCTCCCTGTATGCCTGCCTTTTTGAAAATTCCGCCTGTTCCCTCAGGTCAATCGAATACTCGTAGGTCCCCTCGTCAAAGACCTTCTGGAACTTGAAACCGCTTTCCTCGAACACCTCTATCATGCGGCTGTTTTCCGGTATCACGCGCGCGACAAAACGGTTTATCTTGTAGTGCGCGGCGCTGGCGGCCAGCTGCTCCAGAAGGGCGGTCCCTATGCCCCGCACCTGTATGTTGTCTTCCACGACAAAGGCGACCTCCGCGGTCTTGCCGCCCGCCATCAGGAACCACCGCCCCACGGCCACTATGCGTTCCTTCTCCCCCTCGCCCATGGTCGCCACATAGGCGTATTTCCGGGGAGGGTCCATCTCCGTGTAATAGCCCAGCTCCGCATCGGTTATCTGCTTTTTCGTGTATCCGAAACGCAGGTACCGCGTCCATTCGCTAAGGCGGTAGAAAAGCCCCTCTATCCGGCTTCTGTCATCCGGGCGTATGGGCCTCACCCTTAGCCTCTGCCCCGTCCGCAGCACCACGTCCACGATTTCCGGGTTATGGTTGGCCATGTTTATCATGTTAGAAAAATTCTATCAGGTGGCGCGGGGTTTTCAAGCACAATGCAATGCCATGGCGCACCTGTCCATGGATAGGGACGGCTTCTTTTAATCCGGGGCTGTTTCCTGATAGAATAGCCAATGGATGTAGTTTTAAATTGAGAGCATTGAGCGCCGTCTCGATGATCTCCTGGCCTTTACGGACCATATACTGAATTATGCGCGAGTCCGCTACAATTCATAAACAAGCCTATCCCTTAGTTTTATTTTAAATCCGCCCGGCAATCGGCTATCATTTTAAAATGGAAAGCGAGCAAGCGAGCGAATCTGAATAAATTAATAAAATCCACACATTCGAAACCCACAGGGATTTAAAAAAAAGGTCACTAATAATGAAAGCCATGCTATTGAGAAAGATTTCCGATCTTGGATCCGATCCTCCCCCTCTTGAACCGGCCGATGTCCGGAGACCTATTCCTGAAGGAAACCAGATACTCGTAAGGATTTCCCGCTGCGGGGTCTGCCATACCGATCTGGACGTGATAGAAGGCAGAACGCCGCCGTCGCTGTACCCTCTAATTCCGGGTCATCAGATAGTGGGCAGAGTGGAGGAACTGGGCCCCGGCGCGAAAAAGAAAGAGGAAGAGAAAGAGAAAAAGAAAAAATTCAGAATTGGAGACAGGGTGGGCATAGGGTGGATAAATTCCGCCTGCGGCAAGTGCGGCTTCTGCCTTGAAGGCAGGGAAAACCTGTGCGATGGGTTCAAGGCGACGGGCAGAGACGCAAACGGCGGTTATGCGGAATATACCGTCGTCCCGGAAGACTTTGCCTATCCCATACCCGAGGCGTTTTCGGATTCCCAGGCCGCCCCGCTGCTTTGCGCGGGCACCGTAGGCTACCGCTCGTTCAAGCTTGCTGGCATAAAGGACGGCCAGAGCGTCGGACTGACCGGTTTCGGCGGGGCCGGGCATCTTGTCCTGGCGATGATCCTCCATAAATATCCGGCTTCGAAAGTCTTCGTTTTCGCGCGAAGCAGGGCCGAGCAGGCTTTCGCGATGGAAAGGGGCGCTTACTGGTCAGGCGGAACTGAAGAAAGGTCTCCGGAAAAGCTGAGCGCGATAATAGACACCACCCCTGCCTGGAAACCCGTGGCGGAGGCTTTAAAAAACCTGGAAAAAGGCGGCAGGCTCGTCATCAACGCCATAAGAAAAGTGGACTCGGACAAGGCTTCTCTCCTCTCTATCGATTACACCCGCGACCTCTGGATGGAAAAGGAGATAAAGAGCGTTGCCAATGTGACCAGAAGGGATTTTGAGGAGTTTTTGCCCTTGGCGGCCCAAATGCATTTGGAGCCCGAGATACAGGAATACCCGCTGGAAGAGGCCAACAAGGCGCTGCTGGAGATAAAACAGGGAAAGATCCGGGGAGCAAAGGTTCTAAGGATCAGCTACTAACACGGCTATAAGTATGGCAACATTGCCTTGTTGTCATTCCGGCCGGAATTTTATTTATTAATAAAAATCGGGCGGAATCATTCCCGCTTTTCGGAAGGATTCCCCTTAGCAACACGATCTTTTATTTCCCGTTCGGGCCGCCCTGCAATATTTCACCTGCGGTTGAGCTTCCATCGAACTCCTTTGCACAGACAACAATTAAATAGAACCTTAAGAATAATGCTCCCCTTTTAGATTCTTCTATTTTTTTCCTCCAAACTTAATCGCAACTCCTTGCACATCTGTGCATGTAAAACTCAAAATATTATAGATCGGTAATAACCCATAGAGACTGCTTGAAACCGTAACATTTAGTAATGCGTCGCCGCCTGATTTTTTTAAGGCCTCATCAACTGCCTTTGAGAATGTAGAATTTCCAAATGGAACTACACCAAGGACGAAGAAACGACAGGAGCTGCCTTCAGCCGGACCGATTTCTTTATAAGACTGTGCAGTCTTGAGCAGCGAACCAGGGTTCCCCATCGTTTTTGTAACGAGGCCTAAACTACCGACCGAAGTACACCCAGTCAAAAACAATATACTTACGACAGTAATGGCAACTAAAAACCGTGAGGCGCTTCTTTCTCTCATTTACTCCTCCTCTTTCAATTTCGGTCACTCCATTTTTTTTAAATTACATTTTCATGGCATAGACGATTAAGATAAAAAAACGCAAGGAATAATGCAGCGATTAAAAGTTCGCCAAGACCTTTACGGCTTGATGCACATTTTAAGTGCTCCCGGATCAATAGTTGCAATCGTAATTTGCAAGTATAACAGAATTCGCAAAAAGAGGAATTTAGGGCAATAAGGCAATATTTCTTTCCCGGAAAAAAATCCTGGCGGCGATACGCCCCCGTCCAAGCCGTGCCATGGGTCAACCCCAGCCGCCAATCGGGGAGTATACTTTAAATAGGGAAGACCGATCTTCATTCCCATTATTCATAATTGAAAGCGAGCGTACCCCATCTTCACCTTCCGCAGGGATGCGGGCCCCTTACAGGAAAGGAGGCGTCTTTTAATGGACACTTTGGCCCTGAGCAGGTTGCAGTTTGCGATCACCGCCATGTTTCATTTCATTTTTGTCCCCCTCACCCTCGGCCTCTCCATCCTCGTTGCCTGGATGGAATCCCGCTACCTGGCCACCGGAGAGGAGACCTTTCTGAGGATGGCGAAATTCTGGGGAAAGCTGTTTCTTATCAATTTTGCCCTAGGGGTGGTAACGGGCATTACCATGGAGTTCCAGTTCGGCATGAACTGGTCGGCGTACTCCAGATACGTGGGAGACATTTTTGGCGCCCCCCTTGCCATCGAGGCCACTGTGGCATTTTTCCTGGAGTCGACATTCATTGGTCTCTGGGTCTTCGGATGGGACAAGGTCTCAAAAAAGACGCATGCTTTAGCCATCTGGCTTGTGGCCCTGGCCACCAACCTTTCAGCCCTCTGGATACTGCTTGCCAACGGCTGGATGCAGCACCCGAGCGGATACGTTCTAAGGAACAACAGGGCCGAAATGACCGATTTTCTTGCGGTTGCCACCAACAGTTACGGATGGCTCAAGTTCCTGCACACTGTCCTTTCGGGCTACGTGGTGGCGGCCTTCTTTGTAATGGGAATCTCCGCCTGGCATCTGCTTAAGAAAAACGAGACGGAGTTTTTCAGGCGCTCGTTCAGGATCGGGGCGGCTTTCGGGCTTGCCGCATCCCTGCTTGTGGTGCTTGCAGGGGACTTTCACGCCAAAGAAGTGGCCGAAACACAGCCATCCAAATTTGCCGCCATCGAGGCCAACTGGAAGACAACGAACGATTGCGCCTACAGCCTGGTCTGTATTCCGGATGTAAAGCACGAGAGAAACTACATAGACACCCTGAAGATACCGGGGCTTCTGAGCTTCCTGGCCTTTGGCTCTACAAAGGCCAGCATAACGGGACTGAAGGACATCCCAAAAGACCTGCGTCCGCCGGTGATGAGCACGTTTCTCAGTTTCAGGGCGATGATCGCACTGGGTTTTCTGTTCATAATCCTGGCGGTCTTTGCCTTTGTCTATTCCAGGGGAAAGAGGCTTGAGGCCAGGCGCACTTTTTTGAGGATAATGCTATACGCCATACCCCTGCCCTACATAGCGGGCCAGCTTGGCTGGATCGTTGCGGAAGTGGGCAGACAGCCATGGATCGTTTACGGGGTCCTGAAGACCAAAGACGCCGTCTCCGGCGCCGTAAGCCCCGCGCAGGTCTGGACTTCTCTGACCGCTTTCACCCTGGGTTACGGGGCGCTGGCCGTGGTGGACATATACCTGCTTGGCAGGGCGGCAAAAAAAGGCCCCGATGGGCTTTCCCAGGGATACGGGGCCGCCGGCACAACGGCGAGGGAGGACGTATCATGATATTCCAGGTCATATGGTTCATTTTATGGGCCGTACTTTGGGCGGTCTATTTCATGCTGGACGGGTTCGACCTTGGCGCAGGCATCCTCTATTTTTTTTTCGCCTCTGATGAAAAAATAAAAAAAGACGTTCTTAACACCATAGGCCCTGTCTGGGACGGCAACGAAGTGTGGCTTATTACCGCGGGCGGGGCTACGTTCGCGGCGTTTCCCACCACCTACGCGCTTATGTTCAGTTACCTGTATTCGGCCATGCTCCTTCTGTTGTTTTCCCTGATCCTGAGGGGGGTGGCGCTGGAATTCAGAGGGCATGCGGAAGGCCAAAGGTGGAGGAAAGGCTGGGACAGGGCATTTTTCCTGGGGAGTTTCCTTGCAACCCTGCTTCTGGGTGTGGCCTTCGGCAACATCTTCAAGGGATTGCCGATGGACGTAAGCGGCTACCATGGAAGCCTGCCTGGGCTCTTGAACCCTTACGGACTTCTTACTGGCGTTCTTTTTGTCCTGCTCTTTGCGGTGCATGGCTCCCTATGGCTGTCCATTAAGCTGCCCGGCAGCCCGCATAAAAAAGAAGTCGCAAACAAAAAGGCTTCGGCATTGGCGGGGCGTCTCTGGTATCCGCTTGTGCTTGTTGCAGTGGGCTTTCTCGCATACACGGCCTTTGCCACCCGTCTGTACATCAACTATCTGAACCACCCAATCCTCTGGCTCCTGCCCGCAATAGCGGTAGCGGCCCTGCTTGCGATAAAATACCTGACCCTGACCGGCAGGCAGCTTCGGGCCTTTTTCGCCTCTTGCGTTACCATCCTATTCGTTGTCTTCACTGGGGTGGCGGGACTTTATCCGGACCTGATACCTTCAAGCCTGGATCCGGCATACAGCCTCACACTGTTCAATTCGTCCTCCAGCGTGTACACGTTAAGGATAATGACCGTCGTGGCAGTTGTCTTCGTGCCGGTGGTCATCGCTTACCAGCTCTGGATATACCGCATATTCGGCCGAACAAAAACCGCGTTAAGAGAAGAAAAGAAAAACGGACAATCAGGACTCGCTTAGGGGCAGGGATATCTCGACCACGAGGCCGCCATCGGGGGCGTTCGATGCCTTTACCTCTCCACCGTGCAGATGGACGGCCCTCTCCGTAATGGCAAGGCCCACCCCTGTGCCGCCGCTTGCCCTGTCCCGCGCGTCCTCCACGCGGTAAAAAGGCTGGAATATGTGGGCGAGCGCCTCCTCCGGCACTCCCTGCCCATGGTCCCGGACCCGGATGATCGCGTTTGGCCTGCCGTCTTTGGCGGCGCGCCTTAAGGTAACCTCAACCGCCGAGCCTCCAGCGGTATAACGGACGGCGTTTCGCACCACGTTTTCTATCGCGCGCCTAAGCATCTCCGGCGAGCCGTTCACAGCGGCCTTTTCCATTGACTGCACTCGGAAAAGAACCTGGCGGCCCGTGCCTGATGCCTCGTAACCAGCATCGCCGGCAATGTCCGACACAAGCTGCGCAAGGTCGACATGGACCTTGGTTTTTTCCAGCCTTTCGGTCCCGCTCTCAAGCAGGGTCAGGGTTACGAGCTGGGCTATCAGGTCGTTGAGCCTTTCGGCCTCCTTCTCTATCCTGTCCAGCGGGCCCGCCGCTTTTTCCCCGGAGTTGCGTTTTGCAAGCTCCAACGCCACGTTCAGCCTGGCAAGCGGGGAGCGCAGCTCATGGGATATGTCCCGGATAAGACGCTGCTGGGCATCAAGAAGGGATTCTATCCTTTCCGCCATGCTGTCAAAATCCCTGCCCAGGGCGGCTACCTCACCGCCCCCACTGCCTGCCGCACCCTGCCCCACTCTGGCCTTCAGGTCCCCGGCGGCAAGCCTTTGGGTCGCCTGCCTGAGGCGGCGTATGGGCGCCGTAAGCTGCCAGGCGAGAACATAGCAAATGACCCCTCCAACTATCAGATAGATGAGCTGGCGGAATCCGAAGATCAATGGGAAAAGAGGACCCGGTTTTAATGGACGGAAGGGCACATAAGGCCACTCCCCGGCTATAACATATTCATGTTCATATTCACGCTGCTTGGCATCGGCACCTTTGGATGGCAGGGTAAACGGCAGGGCAACAAGAAGTTTCCTGCCCCAAACGGCGGTCTGCAGGTGTCCTCCCTTTTCCTGGAAGGCCTTTCCTGCTAATTCAGCCACCCGCGCTTCCGGGCCTTTTTGATTCCCTCCCTGCAGAAGCGTACGGTTTTCCGCCTCGAACAGATAGATGCGGATGCCGGACGATGACTTAACCCTTTCGGCCAAGTCGCCCAGGGCCGTCTGTCCGCCGCGGTTATAAGCCTCGGCCGCGGATTCTCCGTATAAAAGGAGTACATTGCTCAAAAGCCTGTCCCGGTGCATGGCTATTTCCTTATGGACCCTGGCTATCGGACCTATCTGGGCGGTGGCGGTAAGAAGGAAGATCACCACGCCGGACAGCACCATGGCCAGCCAGAACCACAGGAATATCCTTATAAAAAGAGTTCTTGCCGCACCCTTGCCAATCGGCGGCCTGGATGAATTAAGGAAGGACAACTTCGGGCTGGACAACTTCAGGCCCCTTCCCTACTTGATGGGCTTTCACTTTTTTCGGCGGGAAGGTCCTGGGGTCGGGTATAGAGATACCCCATTCCGCGAACCGTTTTTATGCGTTCCATTCCATGGGCATCCCGGCCCAGTTTTTTCCTCAGGTTGCTTACGTGCACGTCTATGCTCCGGTCATAGGGGGAAAGGCCATGGCCCAGGACCTTTTTATAGAGGTCCTCGCGGCTGACAAGCTGCCCGGCGCTGAGCAGGAGCTCTTCAAGGAGGTTGAACTCGACTGCGGTCAGTTCAATATTCCCCCCCGATCTGAGCACCCTCCGGCTTGCCCTGTCCAGAAAAATATCTCCAACAGTCATGCTGTCCGTCCCAGCTCTTGCCGCCTCCGGACCCGCTTTGCCCACTTCCGGCCTTGCGCGGCGTTTGACGGCCCGGATGCGCGCCACCAACTCCCTCGGATTGAAGGGTTTTGGCAGATAATCGTCCGCGCCCATCTCCAGTCCCACGATCCGGTCCACGTCATCTCCCCTGGCCGTAAGCATCAAAACAGGTATGCCGGAGCGCTCCCTGATACGGCGCAGCACCTCAAAACCGCTTATGCCGGGCAGCATGACATCAAGCACAACAAGCGCGTGTTCTCCGGAAAGCGCCCTCTGTGCGCCGGCTTCGGCATTGTTTACCGCCTCCACCTCAAAACCCTCAAGCTTCAGATAATCCTTCAGAAGCTCGCAGAGCTCGGTATCGTCATCGATTACCAGTATCCGGTTTTTGTTTTCCTGGGCTGAACTTTCCATCTAAATAAAATTGTTCCAGTTGAAGTAATGTGGCTTTTGAAGCCCTTTTTCATGGCGCCTCATCCATTTAATTTTATCTGAAAGGCCCCGGACGCGTTTGTAAAGAATTGTAAAGAATTCCAGCCCCCCATTTACAAATCTTTTCCCTTTTTAATATCCTCTTAACTCATATTCAGGCGCATTCAATGTATTATAAAAAATGGCTTATAAAATTTTATTCAAAAGGAGCTCCATCATTAATATGGGCCGCAAAAAAAGAAAAAGAATGTCCACCTGGAAAAGATCCATTTGCCTTTTGTTTGCCGCATACCTGGCTGCCGCTGTGGCGCCACAGCCCCTGCATGCCCAGACCCCGGAGCCACGGACTTCGGGGCTTCAGACCCAAAGCCCCCAGGCAGTTAAAGCCATCAAGAAGGGCTCAGTCCTTACGCTTGGGCAATGCATGAGCATTGCACTCTCCACAAACCCGCAGACCGTAGCGGCCCGCAACACCTTTTTCGCTGCTCAAAGCAGGATCGGCGAAGCCCAGTCCGCCTATTATCCTCAGGCCCAATGGCAAACGGACATTAATCATTTTTCCTCCACCACCGTTCAGAACCAGTTGGTCGGCGGCACGCGTACAAACAATTTTGCAAATTTCGCCACAGGGCCGTCCATCACCCAGAACATATATGATTTCGGCCGGACCTCAAGCCAGGTAAACTCGGCCAGGTTCAACAGCGAGGCCTCCTATCAGAGCCTGGAAAACGTGAATCTCCAAATAATCCTTAACGTCAAGACAGCCTATTACGGCGTGCTTCAGGCGCAGAGGAATGTGAGCGCGGCGCAAGAGGTGGTAAAGCAGGCCAATCAGCACCTGGTCCAGGCGGAGGGTTTTTTCAAGGTCGGGACCACTCCTAAAATAGATGTAATAAATGCCGAAGTGACCCTGAGCAATGCCCAGCTGAGCCTTATACAGGCCCGGAACGCGCTCCAGGTTTCCTGGCAGAATCTGAACAATGCGATGGGAATACCTGATGCCCCGGAGTACATAATCGAAGACAACCTGGCTTATAAACCTTATCCAATAACCTTTGAGTACGCCCTTCAAACTGCTTACAAAAACAGGCAGGACCTTAAATCTTCAGTTTCCACGGAAAAGGCCTTCGAGCAGTCCCTGAGGCTTGCGAACGCAGGTTTTTACCCCACGCTTTCAGGAAGCGCCGGATACACCTGGAGCGGCGACAGCCTGCCTCTGGACCATGGCTGGAACGTGGGCGCATCGGTCGTAATACCAATATTCAGCGGATTTCTTACAAAAAAACAGGTCGATGAGGCGACTGCAAACTTAAACGCCTCCGAGGCAAATGTGAAGGTCCTTAAACAACAGATATATCTTCAGAACAGGCAGGCCTACCTGAATTTAAAACAGGCGGAAAGCAGCATCGCCACCGCCGCGGTCGGGCTGAAACAGGCCCAGGAAAACCTTGACCTTGCCAATGGCAGATACGCCGCCGGAGTTGGGAGCAACATAGAGGTCACGGACGCGCTTACAACTTTCAGCAATGCCCAAACGGCATACATAAATGCGCTTTACAGCCATAAGCTGGCCGAAGCGAACCTTGAAAACGCAATGGGGGTCAGATAAATATGAAAAAAGGTAAAAAGCTGGCGGGCCTTCCGGTCATAGTCTTGCTACTGGCCGCTGCCGCCTTCTTCCTTATAGGTAAAAAAGACCACGGACCTCTCTTCAAGACGGCCCCTGTCTCAAAGGGCAGGATAATATCCTCCATTACGGCAACCGGCACAGTAAACCCCGTAACGACCGTGCTTGTAGGCACGCAGGTTTCCGGCACCATAAAGAGCATCTACGCAGATTACAACTCCGTTGTCAGGAAAGGCCAGATGCTCGCCCTCATTGACCCCACCACCTTCGATGCCCAGCTCAGCGAGGCAAAGGCCAACTACTTTTCGGCCAAAGCCGGCCTGGACAAGGCGACCGCAACGGCGGTAGATGCCAAAAGGACAATGGGCAGGAACAAAAAACTGCTTACAGAAAACCTGATCGCCCAAAGCGATTTCGATACCTCGGAGACCAACTACGAAACAGCCAAGGCATCCGTGGAAGCGGCACAAGGGCAAGTTGCCCAAACGCAGGCGGCCATGCAATTCGCGGAGACCAATGTAAAATATACCCGCATCATTTCGCCGGTAAACGGCACCGTTGTGGCCAGGAACGTCGATGTCGGCCAGACAGTAGCGGCGAGTTTCCAGACCCCGACGCTGTTTTCCGTGGCTCAGGACCTCAAAAAAATGCAGATCGACACAAGCGTGGACGAGGCTGATATCGGCAACGTTAAAACCGGACAGGATGTGGAATTCACCGTAGACGCCTATCCGGATATCACATTCAGGGGCAAAGTCACACAGGTAAGGATAAACCCGACCATAGTGCAGAATGTCGTAACATACGACGTCGTGATCGCGGTAGCCAACAAGGATCTATTGTTAAAGCCGGGGATGACCGCCAACGTGCAGGTCATTACAGCCATAAAAAAAGGGGTCCTCAGGGTCCCTAATGCCGCCCTGCGCTTTCGTCTGCCCGGCGCTGCGGCAACAGCCGGAATGAGAAAAGGCGGCCCCGGGGTCTGGGTGCTCGATCAGGGCAAGCCAAAACGCGTAAACGTGAAGACTGGACTTACGGACGGCGACTATACGGAGGTCTCATCGGCAGATCTCGAACAGGGAGATGCGGTAATAGTGGAAACCCTCGGCAAATCAGCGAACCGGCCTGCCTTTGGGCATGGTCCCAGGATTTTTTAGGTTTTTCAGAAATGGCTCTAATAGATGTGGACAGAATAAGCAAGAAGTACACACTGGGAGATGTGGAGGTAAACGCATTGCGCGGCGTAACCCTGACCATCGATAAAGGGGAGTTCGTTTCCATAATGGGCGCCTCCGGGTCCGGCAAATCCACTTTCATGAACATATTGGGCTGCCTGGACAAACCTACGGAAGGAAGATATCTTCTGGAGAGCGTTGATATCTCAAGCCTGGACCGTGACCAACTGGCCGAGATAAGAAACAGCAAAATAGGTTTTGTCTTCCAGGGTTTCAACCTGCTTCCCAGGACGCAGGCCATCGAGAACGTGGAGCTGCCGATGTTTTACAAGGGTGTCTCCGCCCAGGAGAGGACGGAACGCGCCATGTCCGCCATGTCCAAGGTCGGCCTTGAAACGAGGGCGAAGCATTATCCAAATCAGCTCTCGGGAGGACAGCAGCAGCGGGTAGCCATAGCCAGGGCACTGGTAAACGAGGCCCCCATCATCCTCGCCGATGAGCCGACGGGCAATCTGGATACCAAAACCAGCGTGGAGATCATGGAACTTTTTCAGCGTTTGAACCGGGAAAACGGCATTACCATCATCCTTGTCACTCACGAATCGGATATAGCGGCATGGAGCAGACGCACGATACGGTTCATGGACGGACGCCTCATGAGCGATGAAGAGAGGGCTGTAAGCAATGGTTAATATCCCGTGGACGGCAAAGCTTGCCCTGCGCGCCCTGAAGGCAAACAAGATGCGCACTCTTCTTACGATGCTTGGCATCATTATCGGTGTGGCCGCGGTTATCGCCATGCTTGCGGTAGGCACCGGGGTCACTCAGAAAATAACCGAGCAGATATCCAGCATGGGAAGCAACCTGCTGATCGTTTTGCCCGGAAGCACTACTTCCGGGGGCATCAGGATGGGCGCCGGCACCCAGCCCACACTTACCTCCGGGGATGCGCAGGCCATTCAGGAGGGGGCGCCTTCGGTGGATGCCGTGGCCCCGGTGCTTAGCGGCACGGCACAGGTCATCTATGGCCACCAGAACTGGTCCACCGGCGTTGTTGGCACTACACCGTCCATGCTTACCGTAAGGGATTGGCCTATCGCCCAGGGAAGAGGATTTTTGGGCGCTGACGTTCAGAACGCCACAAAGGTCTGCCTGCTGGGACAGACCGTTGTGGACAACCTGTTCGGAGATGAAGACCCCATCGGCAAAAACATAAAAATAAAGGACCTGCCTTTTACCGTTATCGGCGTCCTTGCTGCAAAGGGACAGTCCGTCATGGGCCAGGACCAGGACGACACCATAATGGTCCCGCTCACGACGGCCCAGCGAAAGCTCTTCGGGACCGCCTTTCCCGGCATGATCAGGATAATGATGGTGAAGGCCAGATCAACTGGGGAACTCGACAATGCTCAAAGCCAGATAACGGATATCCTCCGTCAGCGGCACCATATCGGACCCAAAGAGGACGATGACTTCACGGTGAGGAACCTTACACAGATAATGCAGACGGCGGAGCAGTCCACTAAAATAATGACCCTACTGCTCGGGGCCATCGCCTCCATCTCTCTCCTGGTAGGCGGCATAGGGATAATGAACATCATGCTGGTCTCCATTACCGAGCGCACCAGGGAAATAGGAATAAGGATGGCCATAGGCGCAAAGACCTGGGCCATACGGTTCCAATTCCTGATG
>JAKAGP010000188.1 GCA_021825785.1 Nitrospirota bacterium | reverse complement strand
TACAGTTATTATGTGCTCGACTCCCCGGTGATCACGGACGAGGAATACGACAGGCTCTACCGCAGCCTGATGCAGCTTGAGGAAAAATACGGTTACATCCTGCCTGAGACCCCAACGCGCCGTGTGGGTGCCGCCCCCCTGGAGAAATTCGCGAAAGTGAGGCATACCGTCCCCATGCTCTCCCTGGACAACGCATTCTCCCATGACGAGCTGCGGGAGTTCGACCGCAGGATAAAAAGGCTCCTTGAGCAGGAAGAGGACATAGAGTACACGGTGGAGCCCAAATACGACGGCCTAGCCATGGAGCTAACTTACGAGGGGGGGCTCCTTGCAAGGGCCTCAACAAGGGGGGACGGCTTTGAAGGGGAGGACGTGACCCTGAACATAAAAGCGCTCAGGTCTATCCCCATAAAGATAGAGGCGGACGGCAGTATACCGCAGGTGATAGACATCCGTGGCGAGGTATACATGGACCTTGAGGAGTTCAAAAAACTGAACCGCCGCAGGGAAGAGACGGGGGAGCCTTCCTTTGCCAATCCAAGGAATGCCGCGGCGGGAAGCATCAGGCAGCTGGACCCCTCCGTTACAGCGGAAAGGAGACTGTTTCTGGCCTGCTATGGGTTGGGCGCGGCAAAGGGGATCGAATTCAAAAGCCACTCCGGGTTCATGGACTGGCTCAGGGGAAAAAGGTTCCCCGTGCCGGCGATGCTTGAAAAGGCCAAAGGCATTGACGGCGTTCTTAAAGCAGTAGGGAAGATCGAGCAAAAGAGGGAGAGCTTCGGGTTTGAAATAGACGGGGCCGTAATAAAGGTGGATGATTTCGGGCTCCAGCAGAAACTGGGATCAAAGACAAGGGAGCCCCGTTGGGCCATCGCCTATAAATTCGCCGCCCACCAGGCATCCACAAAAATAAAGGACATCAGGGGCAGCGTGGGCCGGACGGGCGTCATAACGCCCTATGCCGTTTTCGAGCCGGTAAGGATAGGCGGCGTAACCGTAACAAAATCGACCCTCCACAACTGGGACGAGATAAAGAGAAAGGACATAAGGATCGGGGACACCGCGGTCGTGGAAAGGGCCGGGGACGTGATCCCGCATGTGCTCATGGTGATAAAGGAGAAAAGGACGGGCAGGGAAAAAGAAGTGCCCATGCCTGAGCGCTGCCCGGCCTGCGGGGGAGAAGTGGTAAGAGAGGAAGGCGAAGTGGCCGTAAGATGCGTGTCCCTTTCATGCCCGGTGCAGGTGCAGGAAAAGATCATACATTTTTCCGGAAGAAACGGAATGGACATAGAGGGGCTTGGCGAAAAGAACGTGGAACTCCTTTATACGAAGGGCCTCATAAAAAACTTTGAGGACATCTACAGGCTTAAAAAGGAAGACTTGCTTAACCTTCCAAGATTCGCCCAAAAATCCGCCTCCAACATGATGGAGGCCATAGAGCGCAGCAAAACGCCCGCACTGGCAAGGTTTCTCTATTCCCTTGGGATCCCCCATGTGGGAGAGTACGCGGCAAGGCTCCTTGCCAAAAACTTTTCGCGTCTTGAGGACCTGTATCATGTGACCCCGGAAAGGCTGAGACCGATAAAGCACATGGGGGACAAGATCGCCAACTCCATTTCAGCTTTCTTCCGGGACGGAAAAAACATAAAGACGATGGAGACGCTGAAGCAGGCCGGACTCCGGATACAAAACCCGGATTTCAAGGCGGCAAAAAAACAGGCAAAACTCCCGCTGGAGGGGATGACCTTCGTGATCACGGGCACACTGCCCGCCCCCAGAAAGGAAGTGGAGGAGAAGATAGAGGCAGAAGGCGGACACGCCTCATCGGCGATCTCCGGCAGCACCGACTATCTGGTGGCGGGGGAAAAACCGGGGTCGAAGCTGGACAAGGCCCAAGAGCTTGGCGTAAAGACCATCTCCTATGAGGAGCTTTTGAAGTTGATAAAGGCCAGCCCCGGAAACCCGACCCTGTTTTAAGAAACAAAAAAAGCTAATGCCCGAAGTCGCTCATACCGGCCATCACCGGCCCAAAAACACAGTGCCTTTCCCTCCGCTGATATATCCGGTTAAAATAAAACATAATGGAACCGATCCGGATAGATTTGCGGGAGGCCGTGAGGCATTCGAAAAGGCCAAAGGCAAACCCTGCGGTTGCGGCGGGGTGTGCGATGCGAAATAAACAGAAAAAAACTCATGCTGCTTCGGGCTAAGACCGGTTGCGGGCCTGCTCCAGAAGGAACCTTAGTGCCTCCAGAGCGGCCTCCTTCTTGTTCTCGTCCCGTCCGCCCTTAAGCAGCATTTTTTTTGTTTGGCAAACCGGCTTTTGGCCGGGGTCTCCGGCCCGCCTTTTTGAGCAGACCCCTACATAAACAAGGCCAACGGCTTTCCCTTCGAGCGCGTCCGGCCCCAGGTTTCCCGTTGTGGAGAGAGCAAAATCCGAGCCAAGCAATTCCATCGCTCCCCTGGCCATCTCACGCGCCGTCTCTTCACTCACAAGGCCTGAAGCCCGTACCACCTCCTCCGGAACATGAAGTACCTTCTCCTTTGCCCTTTCCGAATAGGAGATGACACCTGCCTCGAAAAAACAGCTCGCGCCCGGAAGCTGAGTGATATAGTGGCCAATGAGCCCGCCGGTGCACGATTCCGCAACCGAGAGTTTAAGCCCCGTTTTTTTAAAAAAACTGTGCACACCAGCCACCACATCCAGAGCATCGTCAGGAAAACCGGCGGAAAACAAAAACACATCACCATGAAGACAAGCGGAAGGGTCTTCTTTTTCCATGTTCATAATATATCCTCCAAAACCGTATCCTTTCCGGTCTTTTTATTTTATACTACTACAATAAAACCCTGATTTTAAAAACAAACACATAAAAACGAAACGAAATATCTGTTTTTCATGAAGACAAAATTTTTATATACTTTTTTTGCCGCCCTCATGATGTTTGCCGTGTCCGGCATGGTACAGGCGAAGGCGGCGGGAGCGGCCAAAGACAGCACAGGACTTTCCCCCGGTATGGTCAGCCCCCAGAGCCAAAAATGCATCGACTGCCACCGCAAATATACGCCCGGCATCGTTGAGGAATGGCTCTCCAGCCCGCACTCCAGAACTACACCTTCGGAAGCCCTGAAAAAGCCCGCTATGGAGCGCCTGGTCTCGGCAAAGGATGTGCCTGAAAATCTCGCAAACTATGTGGTTGGCTGCTATGAGTGCCACGGGGAAAACACGAGCGCCCATAAAGACAGTTTCCAGCACTTTGGGGCAACCATAAACGTGATCGTCTCTCCGGCGGACTGCGCCGTTTGCCATCCCGTGGAGCAATCGCAATTTGACAAAAGCATGGAGTCCTACGCCTGGAGCAACCTGGAGAACAATCCCCTGTTCCATACCCTGATGGACACCATCATTGGAACGAAAAACGTATCGGACGGCAGGATCGTCATAGAAAAACCTGATCCGGGGCTTGAGGACTACTCCTGTTACAGCTGCCACGGGCTTCCAGTGAAAGTGGCAGGGATGAAGCAATTGTCCACTCCGGAGGGGATCGTAAATGTGCCCGCTCTTAAGGGATGGCCCAATACCGGAATCGGGAGGATCAACCCGGACGGTTCACGGGGGGCATGCGAGGCCTGCCATCCGGGGCATTCATTCTCAATGGAGGCTGCAAGAAAACCGTACACATGCGCCAGATGCCACACCGGACCGCATGCCCCGGCTTGGGACGTGTATAAAGAAAGCAGCCACGGAGGGATATTTCTTTCTGACGGGACGCAATGGAATTTCACGCGTGTCCCCTGGAGACCCGGTGTGGATTTCAAGGCGCCTACCTGCGCGGCCTGCCACAACAGTCTTCTTGTAGGGGCGGACGGCACTGTCATTGCAGAAAGGACGCACGATTCGGGCTCACGGCTATGGGTAAGGCTCCTGGGGCTCATCTACTCCACAGCCCAGCCTAAAAAGGGCGACACCACGATTATCAAAAATAAGGACGGCCTTCCGCTTCCTTCCACTTTTGGGGGTGCGCCGGCCTCAAGATACCTTATAGACCAATCCATGCAGACAGGCCGCGAAGCCGTTATGAAATCCATATGCGATGCCTGCCACGGCAACCGGTGGACGGACGGCCATTTCTCCAAGATGAACGACACCATAAAGGCGGCCGATAAAATGACGGATGCCGCCACAAAGATCATGGATGAGGCCTGGCGGCGTGGCCTCTCCGATCAGACCAATCCTTTCTCTGATGAAACGGAAATGGACTGGGTGAGGCAGTGGTTCTTCTATGCGACTAACGTAAAGTATGCCGCAGCCATGTCCGGTGCTACGGACCAGATGGCGTTCAGGAACGGCTTTTGGGACTTAAGCCATAACCTGAGAGAGATGGAAAGAGCCGTCAAGGGGGCGCCTGCGCTTAAAGCAGTGCCGAAGACGCCCAGACTTATAGGTATCCCTGAGATCCCGCAAAAAAAGAAGAGGCCCACTTCAAGAAAGAGGCTCAAGAGAAGAACTATAAAAAAACGCATAATAAAAAAGCGGCCGGTTAAAAAACGTGTGCTGAAAAAGAAAAAGAAAGAAGAGAAGAGAAAAAAGAAAAGATAAGAAACCTACCTGTATGCGGATTTGTCTCCTATGTCGCAGTGAAGAGGCATGAACACCTTCCTGGAGGCAAACAGGACATAAAGCGCCGCAATGAACAAAAGCCCCGATTCGATTCCGTACCTGCCCAAGCCGCCCGTTGCAAAAGCAAAAAGATAAAGTGGCATCGCGATGGCAAGCAGATAGCCCTCCGCAAGCCTGAAACAAAACGCCTCCTTGGCGGCCACGAACCCCATG
>JAKAGP010000187.1 GCA_021825785.1 Nitrospirota bacterium | reverse complement strand
GACAGGAGTGTAAGCCCAAGAGGCGTCTTCTCCATGCAGAGGATATTCCGCCAGACGTTGCTCGCGGGGGAAAGGGCCACAGGGCCACAAAGTGACCTGGACCGGCGCCCAGGGCGATCCGGGCAAGGACCTGCTGATAGCCCTTTACCGTCAACCCAAAGTTAGCCCTCAAAGGGCGCTGAACGCTTTTTTACAGCGCGGGGGTTAATCCGGCGGTTTTTTTTGTGTGTGTAGATAACCCAAGAGAATTGGAACTTTCTAGCCGCTGCTCGCTGCGGTTGACAGCTTTGCTGCAAAATGCAATTTTGCAGCGCTGCTTTATCTGGCATTAACCAACTCATGACAAAGCTGTCAACTTTTGCGCTTTTTACAACAGTGGGATGGGATTACTGTAGCGCAGGTCGTCGGATATTTCCAGTGCTATTATTGCGCGTTGTGTTGGGTGCGAATAATGCCGCTGCGCGGATAATGCTGGCGCAATAAGGTCTCCCCGTTTTATGGGGGAATCATGGCCGCCGTCTGGATAGGTGGGGCGTCCCTTGTGGGCATCGGATGGGTACCGTAGGGATGGGAAGCAACGCCGAGAAACGCGCCAAGGCGCGATCCTTGCGCGACGGCGGGGCGTCCTTCCGCCGCATCGCCGCCGAGCTTGTGGCCCTGCCCGGCACGAATCGCTTTCGACAGTACAGGCATGTCTGTCATCATCCATTGCTGCTGGCGGGACAGACGGGCGAAAAACCCTCTGGTCAGCCTGTGCCGGAACCTATCCCCAAAATCTGGGGAGCATCCTGTGGGCAATGCCGACAAGGCCCTGACCGAGATATGGAAAGCCCCCAGGCCCAAAAAAGCGGCATCTGCACCCTCTCCCCAGCCCCCTCACCCCGCCCGTGCAGGACACACCTCCCGCACTCCGTAGCCAACACTCCGCGGTCGCTTTCGCTCCCTTGGTTGCGGTAGCGTCGATCGATTTGCAAGCAAATCGCCCGCCACTCCTCGCTCCTCTTTCCGCTACGCGGTACTAAGCTAAAGCTCTTATATGGATGCCTCCATGTGTGCAAGAGGATTGCGATGTCTGACATATTGAGGTCGGGTTGCAGTCTTATATCCGGCCTTTGATGCATGACATTAAGCCTGCTGGCCCTGATGAAATCTGCCAGGAAAGTCCTCATCTCTAAAGCGTCCTTATTAGGACAGAGAGCTTCCAGGTTCCCTTTCCTGCGGTCTGACCTGTTTTGCCATCAATCGTGTACCGCCTGCGCAACTCCTTTTGCTGAACGTCAACAATCCTGTAACTATTACTATAGGGCGGCCGCATTCCTAGCGTGATTGGCCACATATTCTGTGTTTTTCACCAGCAGCGCCCAGATGGTTCGCGCCATCTTGTTGGCCTGTGCCACGACCACCACATTATGGGGTCGCCGACTGAGCAGTTTGTCAATCCAGGGATTCCGATTCTTGATCTGGAAGTTCACCACCGCCCTGGCTCCATGGGTCAGCAATGTTCGGAGATAGGTATCCCCCCGTTTGCTGATCCCCAGTAACCGGACCTTGCCACCGGTCCCACTCTGGCGGGGAACCAGCCCCAGAAACGCCGCAAACTCCCGTCCTGAACGAAAGGACTTCATATCTCCCACGGTGGCGATAATGGCAGTTGCCGTAAGTAGCCCCACGCCGGGGATAGCCATCAATCGAGTCACGGCCTCTTGGCCTTTCTTCCACAGCGTCAAACGCTTTTCGATATCCGCAATATCCTTGTCCATCTCTTCAAGACGTTTTAATTGCTGACGAACCGTGTCCCGCAGCATGGGCGATATCGATTTTTCCAGGTCGGCCAAAGCATCAGGAACCTCTTTCAGTCCCCGCTGGCGGCCCTGCGGTAGATCAGCACCAAATTCGTAGAGCAGGCCCCGGATCTGGTTCACCTGCATAGTGCGCATCTTGATCAATTGCTCCCGCATACGGTGCAGCGACAGGACGGATTGCTGTTCCTCACTCTTGACCGCCACGAAGCGCATATCAGGCCGCTGTACGGCTTCCCAGATCGCTGCCGCATCGGCCGCATCGTTCTTGTTGGTCTTCACGAAGGGACGCACAAACTGGGCAGCAATCAAGCGGACCTCATGCCCCAGCTTACGCAATTCCCGTCCCCAATAGTGGGCGCTACCGCAAGCCTCCATCGCCACGATTCCCGGTTGGCGGTTGGCGAAAAACTCCAGGAGTGCATGGCGCTTCAACTGTTTGCGGTGAATCTCGCCGGTCTCCAGGTTTACCCAGTGCAGTTGCATGACCCTTTTTGCCAAATCCAATCCGTATGTTGTAACCTGCATGACGAGTCCTCCTTGTCCTTTACGTGGATAAATTTCCACCTTGGCACCTTGATGCCGTCCGGATCAAGCGGGGACTCCCTTCTGAAGCGCCCCGCTGCCAGTCCTGTAGGGGGAGGCATCCATTACATCTCTATTAGGTACGATACGCACCCAACGAACCGAATAGACCGCCTTAACCGCGTTCGACAAAATTGATCTTATGTTGCGCGGCCCTCCCAGTACGACCGCCTTGCGCTGCGGCAAGCTTCCACCAATGAATCGCTTCCATGGTGTTTTGCGGTACCCCATGACCGTGGTAGTAGCTCAACCCCAAGTTGTATTCCGCATCGGCATTTCCCTGCGCGGCGGCCTTCTCGTACCAGTAAACCGCCTTGGTGTAGTCCTGCGGTACCCCTTGGCCGATATCGTAGGCAAGCCCCAAGATGTTTTCCGCCGTGACATTTCCCTGCGCGGCCGCCTTCTCGTACCAGTAAACCGCCTTGGTATAGTCCTGCGGTACCCCATGGCCGTGGTAGTAGCTCAACCCCAGGTTGTATTCCGCATCGGCATCTCCCTGGGCGGCCGCCTTTTCGTACCAGTAGCTCGCCTTAGCGTAGTCCTGCGGTACCCCTTGGCCGTTATAGTAGGCAAACCCCAGACTATTTTCTGCCATGGCTTTTCCCTGGGCGGCCGCCTTCTCCCACCAGTAAACCGCCTTGGCGTAGTCCTGCGGCACGCCTTGACCGTGGTGGTAGGCAGACCCCAATAGAATCTCCGCTCCGGCATATCCCTGTGCTGCAGCTTTCTCGAGCCAGTAATCTGACTTAGCGTAATCCTTCGGTACGCCATGGCCGAAGTGATAGGCAAGCCCCAAGATGAGTTCCGCCATAACATTCCCCTGCGCGGCCGCTTTCTTGTACCAGTAATCTGACTTAGCGTAATCCTGCGGTACACCCTGACCGTGGCGGTAGGCAAACCCCAAGCTGAACTCCGCCTTGGTATCTCCCCGTGCAGCCGCCTTTTCCCACCAGTAGTTCGCCTTGGCGTAGTTCTGCGGTACCCCATGGCCGTAATAGTAGGCATTCCCCAGGTTGTATTCCGCCTTGGCATATCCCTGCGCGGCAGCCTTCTCGTACCAGTAATCTGACTTAGCGTAGTCTTGCGGTACGCCCTGACCTTTGGCGTAGGCTTTTCCTAAGAGACTTTCTGCAAAGGTCTCTCCCTGCGCGGCAGCCTTCTCCCACCAGTAAACCGCCTTGGCGTAGTCCTGCGGTACGTTTTGTCCAGTTTGGTAGGCAAACCCCAACAAAACCTCCGCCCCTGCATTTCCCTGTGCAGCTGCTTTTTCTATCCAGTAAACAGACTTATCTGGATGCTTCGTTGAGGCAAAGTACATGCCTAAAAAAAACTGCGCCTTGGCGCCTCCGGACTGTGCCGCTGATTCCAGTTTGGACAAGTCTGCCGTGTTCCCTCCGGTTGCTGCCGTGTATAGGTTTTGTAACTGATTCCCCGTCATCGCATATGCACTGCTCACATAAAACAGGCCGATAAGAGCCAGTGGGATAACATTATGAGACTTCATTCCATCTCCTTATTTTAATGGGTCGATTAATTCTTATTGGTGTCACGTTTTTTGTTAGCCTTGTGCATCGTTATGGATTAATGGCACCGCCTAATTAAAACTCCCCATACCATAGAAGTTTCCTTCGGCATCAGTTCCTGAACATGCTCCCTGGCCATCTACAACCGGGGCACCATCCATAGGCTCCATGTCAGCGGGGTTCATACATGCAGTAAAATGAATCACCGCCCCATTGCTATAATGGCGAACACAGCTCATGTTGTCGCAGTCCGTGGTAAATCTCCCGGTATCCGGGCCAGAATTCGTCGCTTCTTCCTGACGAACCAGAGCGCTATGCGTAGTCGTCCTTTTTACCGTTTTAGTATGCGTTAAATCACTGCTTTCTACTACTTTAATATCATGTTGTGCCAATCTTCCCATGCCGCCGCCTTGTGCCGCAGCTTTCTTCCACAAAGTTATAGCGGTCATCGTATCCTGCGGTACCCCTCGGCCGTGGTAACAAGCACTCCCCAAGTTAAGTTCCGCCCCGGCATTTCCCTGAGCGGCCGCCTTCTCGTACCAGTAGTCCGCCTTCGTGTAATCCTGCGGCACGCCTCGGGCAAAATAGTAGGCATTCCCCAGGTTGTATTCCGCCTTGGCATATCCCTGAGCGGCCGCCTTCTCGTACCAGTAGTTCGCCTTGGCGTAGTCCTGCGGCACGCCTCGGGCAAAATAGTAGGCAACCCCCAGGTAATATTCAGCCATAACATCTCCCTGATCGGCAGCCTTTTCCCACCAGTAGTTCGCCTTGGCGTAGTTCTGCGACACGCCTTGGCCGTTGTAGTAGGCATACCCCAGGTTCTTTTCCCCCCGAGCATTTCCCTGGGCGGCCGCCTTCTCGTACCAGTAGTTCGCCTTGGCGTAGTTCTGCGACACGCCTTGGCCATAATAGTAAGCATTCCCTAGATTGTTTTCCGCAATGGCA
>JAKAGP010000186.1 GCA_021825785.1 Nitrospirota bacterium | reverse complement strand
CCCAACGCGGCATGTACGACCGATAATCAGCCCCTGCCGGTTGCGAATACATGAAATACGGTGCAGTGTTCGTTCAATACCGGCGCGGTTGTCATCGCCGAACGGACTGATATGCGAGGTGACATAATCGATATCGGCTTGAGTGACCTCTTTTGGGCTAAGGATAACTTCCCGATCAGGGAAGCGGCCCTCCGGCGGACGGCCTAAATCCAGAACGATCTCCAGCAGCGAAGTTGAATCCTGCTGCTGCCATATCGGTTGGCGGATGTGCGCCGGAAAAATATCCAGCAGGGCATCGAGATCGCTGGTAATCATCTTTTCCATACTGTTTTCCCCTCCCCCGTGACCCTATTTTACTTTGGTGCGGCGATAATATCCAGAAAAGCATGTCTTTCCAGGTGATAGGTTGGATAGGTTCGTTGGTAGTCAGGGTGGCGACGGCGGGGGCGTGGGTCATTGGGGGGCCTCTCGGTTAGGGTCCAATTGTGGATAAAAGTCGAAAATCGTTACTTGGCCCTTGCTCCATTCGGTAATTCTCTCAACCAACTTGCGGCCAGGCTCCGCCTTTTTGTTGGCGATGTCCCCAGCGTGGGTGCGGGTTATCGAAAGTTCTCTAGCCGCCCTTGCCTTAGAAATGTTCTGTTCGTCAAGATATGCTTTGAAGTCCATACTGAGCAATGTAGGGAATGAAAACCTTTTTGTCAATTTATTTCTTGCACATAATATTTTATTTTATTTCAAAATATAAAAGATTATTTTATGCAAGATATTTGTTGACAAGCAGATTTGAGGGCTTACAATAGGTCCATGCTGATAGCGAAAGAAACCATTCAACTTGATCAGGAGCAAAACCATGTGACAGAATTAACCGGCCCTCCGGGCGGGGGCCAAGGGGTTATTGAGGAATGGAGGGTGGTGCCCCATTTTGAAAATTATGAAGTTAGTAATTGGGGGAGGGTAAAAAATAGGCAGGGGAAAATAATATCCCAATGTAAACACCCAAAAGGATATCTATTAGTTGGCCTGTTAGACAAGCATATTCATTATACTCGATTAGTTCATGGATTAGTAGCAGAGGCATTTATTGGACCACAACCGATTGGTTATGATGTCCACCATAAGGATGGAAATAAACTTAATAATAATGCTACTAATTTAGTATATATTCTTAAATGTGAACATGGAAAACAGTCTCAGTGTTGCGGAGAAGGTCATAGTAGGGCTAAATTAAATAATCAGCAGGTCAAGACCATGAGAATGCTCTATAAAAAACAAGGTTTTTCATATGGGAAAATCAGCCGAATCTTCAAAATTGACCGCAGTCATGTTACCGACATTATCCAGGGTAAGTTTTGGAAGCATGTTAAACAATCATCCCCCTGGCCGCGCCCCCGATAGCGGCCAGGGCACTCGACCAGACTACTATAGATTGTGTTGAATTAGGAGGTCAAAATGTCAGAAATAGTAACCACCGTCCTACTAATGAGAGACAAAGAAGATGAAAACTTTGTCCATCTTTATTATCCAGGAAAATCGAGGAGTAATTATTTGTGTTGTATCCATACAGATAATCTTTACGATTTGTTTGGCGCCTTCAACCATACAGAATTGATGAATATTCTGAAACCTGGGGTAATGGTTCCTTATACTTTGGGTTTAACACTCCAGTCATAAAACTAATTCGACCCCGGCCATGCCGGGAGGGAGGAAGAGGGAGATGGCCTGGATAAGAAGTCAGGGGAAGGGAATCCTTCAAGATTCATACAGATTTAAGGTACAGGAGACATACCAAATGCCCGACTGCCAACTATTAGCAGACTTAGCCTTTTCTCCCACTCAAGAGTATTCGGTAATTGGCATGTATTCTACCATAAAAGATGCCCTTGCCGACGCAATGCCAATTTTGCCCAAAGGAGCACCCCATGCCCACCATTTTTGAAGCAGCCCTTGGCCTTCCCAAAGATTTATTAAAAACAAAGGAAGGGGGGATAACTCCCAACCTCGACCGCCTCCACCGGGTCCTGTGCACCCCAGAACTACCCACTAATCCCCCCGAACTCTCCGAAGCCAAACAGGCTTTCCAGGAAGAAATAGAAGAACTGGAACGGGCCAAGGGGATGCTACTTGACGCCCAGGAGATTTTCGATGCATACGGCCATAAGGACATGGCCGAAGACCTTATGGGGGTATTGGTGAAGGTGCAGGAGGAGATTAGGGAGCTGGAAGATAAGGTTAATGATGTGGAAGGGGGTGGGGAGTGACCATCACTATCAGCCGCTCCAGGGCTAGGATGCTACGGCGGGCCTTACAGGTCTTCGCCACAGCTAACCCGGAAGACATGGCCAAGATCACCGCCAGTGATGAAGCGTTTAGTTTGAAGTTGGCGCTGGAGAGGGAAGGCGGTGGGGAGTGAAGATTAAGTGGGAAGTTGAAGACGGCTATGTGGGCAAATCTCGTCCGCAATACCTGGAAATTCCTGATGAAGACCTTGAGGACATGGACGAAGACGAAAAGCAAAGCTACATCGAAGATTCTGTCAAAAATGATTTTGAAAATAAGGTTTCGTTTACATGGGAAATTATTGACTAACCCCCAGCCCGAAAGGCGGAGATGGTTAAACGCTAAGGAGATATGATATGGCAGGTTTTCGCAAAGCCAAAGCTGAAAAAGCAGCCCTCAAGTTTGGCTTGTATGGGCTGGCAGGGTCAGGGAAAACCTTTACAGCCCTGCTCATTGCGGAGGGACTGGCAAGACACGAAAAGAAGCGGGTAGCCTACGTGGATACTGAAAGGGGAACCGATTTCTACGCTAACGCTGTCCCAGGCAGACAAAAGCATCCCGAAGCCTTTGACTTTGATGCTATGTACACTCGGTCTATTACCGAAGTTCTCCAAGCAATCAAAGCCCTTGACCCAAAGGAATATGGGGTGATTGTCCTTGATTCAATTACGCACATCTGGGAAGCCACCATTAACGCCTACACCGGGAAAACCACCAAGGCCGGGACTATCCCGTTCCACGCTTGGGGGAAAATTAAGAAGCCTTACAAAGACCTTATGACTCTCCTGCTCAATAGCCCCATGCACGTCCTGATTTGCGGGCGACAGGGCAATGAATGGGCCGAAGATGCCGAAACCGAAGAACTCAAGCGGGTAGGCACCAAGATGAAAGCTGAAGGTGAAACTCCGCATGAACCAGATTTTCTTTTACATATGGAGGCTATCAAAAGTCCCAAACAAAAGATAGCGGTCATAACTGCCTTTGCAGAGAAAGATAGGAGCGGGGTATTGGCAGGGAAAGTGATCGAATGGCCCGACTTCAACAATATTGCGGCCCCTCTTCTGGGATTGCTGGGCAAAAGCCAAGGACATATCTCTGACCAAGATGAAACCACCAATATTGATTCTGAAACTTTGGCGGAAGAGGAACGGGAGCGTATTGCTAAAAGCGAAGCACTCTTGGGGAAATATACTGCCCGTATGAGACTCTGTGAGTCCCTTGACGCCCTCAAAGAAATCGGCAAGGAACTAACCCCGGAAGTCAAAAAAGAAATGATTCCAGCCGATGTAGCGGCCCTCAGAGACGCATATCTGGAAAGGGAGAAGGTGCTTAAATAGGCCACAAGGCGCGACCATTGGCGCGCCTGTAGAGGAGAAATGGCAATGGACATAACTTATGGAGTTATCACAAAAATACCGGACTTCCCAAATAAGGGGAACCTATGCCTCACATTTCTCTTTGCACCGCAAGAGGACATTTACAGCGCAACCGTGGGGAAGCCCCGAAAATCTGAAAAATTAGAATTCTTAAGCATGGCCCAATGGGAATTGTTTAAGCTCGGAGAACTCCTACTCATCGGTCCAGATGGGAGAGATCAGTTTACCCGAAAACCGTCTAAGTGGGACGTAATTTGCGAAGAATTTACCAACATTGAAGACGCGGCAAAAAGGGTTCAAGAAGTGATGAAAGAGGCTACCAGTCCTTAGTATACGCGGGACTTTAGCCCCCTGGTCCTGGCAGGGGATAAAACGATGATCAAGAGTTGCGGATGATGACTAAGTGCCCTGCTGCGGGGGCGGGGCACTGCTTGAAAACACGGAAATCGTGGATTTGATGAACGCAGCATAATTTGTCCTGGGGCGGCCCTATCCGGGAAGATGGGGAGTGCGATAAACAAACGGGGCAAGCCGTTTCGAGCCGGATATTAACCGGGGACCAATAGGGATGATCCGTAACTCCGGCCCCCAGGGAATTTTTAACCACCAACGGGCCGACTGAGGAAGCGGCCCCCAACCGCCCCCGGCTGTTGCTGGCCGGGGGCAACAGGAGGGTGGAGGGATGACAGAACATACGCCGGGGCCATGGGAATTTCATGAAGGGAGTGATAATTCTCCTGATGAAATCCAGATAGGAGAGCCTATCCTCGGATCAATAGTGGGCGATGAATGGCATATTTCGCGGATATGGAGAGATGTTCCTCAAGCCCTTGCCAACGCCCACCTCATCGCCGCGGCCCCTGATTTGCTGGAGGCACTGGAAGCCATGCGGGAATATGCAATTCCTGGAATGAACTGGACTGATGAAATAGGTCAGGCATTATTAGCCATTACAGACAAAGCCATCGCCAAAGCCAAAGGCCAACCCCAATGACCCCCACTATGATCGCCTTCATCTTCGGCGTGTTCGTAGGAGTGCTGGGTGGCATCTTAATTATCGGCTTTTTGCAAATGGCGCGGGAGGGAGTTGGTGGCCATCCCAGAACTTTTCCTCCTACCCCTCCTTGCAAACCTCCCAAATTTTCAGATCAAGGAAGGTAACTCCATGCCTCTTTATGAATATCAATGTGTCAATTAGA
>JAKAGP010000185.1 GCA_021825785.1 Nitrospirota bacterium | reverse complement strand
GCCCTTCACCTCCATGAAAGGTGAAAGGTCTTCTTTTTCAAGCGCGAGTTGCCTGCCAATGGCCTCGGGGCTTATATCCCTCCTCAAGGGATACACCTCCGGAGGATAAAGGCCGTGGAGCACAAGCGGATGGAGGTCCGGATGCCCTGAGGGCACAAGTCCGAACATGTCCGCTATCTGTCTTTCATACCAGTGCGCGGCGGGTACTGCCGGAGTGATGCTGGGGAAGGAATACGCCCCATCTTTTCCCTCAATATTTTTAAGCCGCAATATCTCGAACCGGTCTTCCTGGGCGCGGGAAAAGACGGCGTAAATGCAAAACCCCTCTCCCGTCTCCCTCAGGTCGGCGGCAAACATCGTTCTCAAGCGCCCGTTGCCCCCGTTAAAGAGCCTCGAGCACTCCTGCGGAAACTCTTCCTTTGTTACATCCCTGTATATCTCGTTGCCGGTCATAAAATATAATATTTCAAATTAAATTAAATTAAATTAAAAAACTCGTCCGCCCATGAAAAGCCCCATTGAGCGGGTTATCAGCCTATCGATGCCCCCGGGGATATTGAGCCCCAGGAAAAGAAGGCTGGCGCCCAGCAGGGCCATCATCACGCTTGCGGGCCACCAGGTGCGGACCATCTCCGGGGAGGTTTTACCGGTGTGGGTTAACTCAGTGTCAGACTCCGCGCGGTGTTGTCCCAACCGGGGTTTCCCGAGCAGCATCCCCCCGAACCCTCGAAGCAGGCTGAAAAACACCAGGCCGCTTGCGATAAGGAATACGGCCATTATGTACCAGTGCGAGCCCGCAGCCATTCCCTTCAGCATAAGAAATTCGCTTAAAAAGACGTTGAACGGCGGCACGCCGGCCAGGGCCGCGATGCCCGCAAACCCGAGGACGCCGGTCAAAGGGGACATTTTTAGAAAGCCGCTCACGCTGTCCAGCTTTGCCCCGTGGCTCACGGAGTGGATGCGCCCGGTCACGAAGAACATAAGCGGCTTGACGATCGCGTGGTTCAGGATATGCAGCAGGGCGGCGTAAAGTCCGTAAATGCCGCCAAGGCCGAAAGAAAGGGATATTATCCCCATGTGCTCTATGCTGCTGTAGGCCAGAAGTCTTTTAGCGCTCATTTGTATGAGCATGAACAGGGACGCGATCACGACTGACGCAACGCCGAACGCAATCATTATGTCCTGGACGAAAGCCGGCCCGCAGGATACCCGGACTATGGCTGCAAAACGCATCACTCCGTAGAAGGCGCAGTTAAGGAGAATGCCGGACAGAAGCGCGCTTACCGGGGTGGGGGCCTCGCTGTGGGCGTCGGGCAGCCAGTTATGCACCGGGGCCAGCCCGGCTTTTGTGCCGTAACCCACCACCACGAAGATGAAGGCCAGCCGCATGGTGGCGGGGTTCAGAAGGCGGGCCGAGAGCATAAGGTCAGTCCAGTTCAGAGAGCCCGCTTCTCCCTTTGCCCCCACGATACCCGCTCCGGCGTAATAAATGATGAACGTGCCAAGGAGGGCGAAGGTTATGCCGACCGTGCAGAGCATGATGTATTTCCAGGCAGCCTCTATGGACTGTTTTTTCCTGTATATGCCCACAAGGAGGGCCGAGACGAGCGTAGTGGCCTCCACGGACATCCAGAGCACCGCAAGGTTGTTGGCCAGCGGCACAAGCATCATCGTCAGGACAAAGAGGTTCAAAAGGAAATAATAATAGCGCATGCCTGCCTCTGTCACCGTGCCCGCCCTGTGCTCCTGCCTCATGTACTCTATCGAATAAACGGATGCAGCCACGGCAAGAAGAGAGATAACAAGCAGTATGTAGGCCGAAAGGCTGTCGCAGTAAAAGGTGTTGCCCCGGCTGAAGTATATGGTCCCCCCGGCCGCGCCCGCGGCAAGCCGCAGCACCCATCCGGCCCCGATCACCGAGCCTGCCAGAGTGGCATACTCACTTACCCGGGGGCTCTTCCCCGCCAGGCATACAAGGGCCGCCATCAGCGGCACAAGTACAAAAAAAAGCATTTTTATCTACCTTTCACTCCTGCGTTTGCCATATTTCCCCGGCCCCTTTCCATCCCATGAAGCCCCCATTATCCTTTGAGACTGGTCAGTTTATCCAGATCCACGCTCACAAAACTCTTTTTTATCTGCGTAAGGAAAACCCCCAGTATCATGACCCCCATCATCATGTCGAAAAGCACGCCCAGCTCTATGATGGTGGGCATGCCGTAAGTGAGCGAGAAGCCCGCCAGAAAAAGGCCGTTTTCCATGAATAAAAGTCCCATCACCTGGGTTACCGCCTTCTTCCTGTTCATCATGGTGAACAGGCTTATCAGGATGATGGAGACGGAGATCTTCAGGACGTTCCTTGCCACCCCGGCCACGAATATCCCGCTGGCAAGGAATGAATAGACCAGCACGACCAGGCCGAAAGAGATGATGAGCGATACGGGCATGCTCAGGTAAGGCTCCACCTCCCGGGTGACCTTCAGATCCCGGATGATCTTTCGAAGGAAATAAGGTATCAGTACGCACTTGCCCGCTATGGTGAAAAAGGCGGCAGCATAAAGATGGGGTATCGAGAGGTAGACGGCGAAGGCCGCCATCAGGAGCGCAAGGAGCCAGGAGTTTATCACATATGCCTTAAGGCAGCTTTCTATGCGCTTTGCGGAACTCATGGCCACCACGCTTAAAAGCATCCCGACGGAGATGAAGTCTATCGCCCCGAATATCTCGATCCATCTTTTAATAAGCGGCATTTTTTCTTCTCATCTCCCCAGCATCACAAAGGTTATAAGGGACAACAGGGACAGCACAAAGGCGCCCCCCAGAAGCGAAGGCAGCTGGAAAAACCGCAGCTTGGCCCTTGAAGACTCCGTGGCGGCCATGGCGGCGGCCAGCACCAGCAATTTGATAATGTAAAAGAGGGCGGACCGCAGCGCGTCCCCCTTGATGCCGAAAGGGAAAAAGAGGTCTATCGCTATGGTGAAAAGGAGCATCTGCTTCATGTAGTGCGCCCATTCCAGAAGTGCGAGGTATCTGCCGGAGTATTCAAGCACCATCCCCTCGTGTATCATCGTAAGCTCCAGATGGGTGTCCGGGTTGTCCACCGGGACCCTGCCGGTGTCCGCAATGAGGGCCACGAAGAACGCGGCAAAGGCCAGCACATGGGCCGGAGAGTCCAGGATGTGCATGGATTTGGAGATCACCGAGAGCTTTGTGGAGCCCCCGGCCACGGCCGAAGTGAATATGGCAAGCATCATCATGGGCTCAACCAGTATGGCCACGGTGGCCTCCCTGCTGGACCCCTCTCCGCCGAACGCGGTGCCTGCGTCAAGGCCGGCCAGTACCAGAAAGAACCTGCCAAGGGCAAGGGTATACAGAAGCGCGATGATGTCCCCTATCGCCAGAACCGGCGCATCCGGGGTTATCACCGGCACCATCAGGGATGCCGCCAGCGTGGAGAGAAAGACTATAAAGGGCGTGGCGTGGAATATCCACGAGGCGGTCTCCGATATCACCATGTCCTTTCTGAACAGCCTTGCCAGGTCCCAATAGGGCTGAAGCACCCCCGGCCCAACCCTGCCCTGCGCATAGGCCTTCATCTTCTTTATGATGCCCTGGAGCAGGGGCGAAAGCAGGATTATTATCAAAAACTGCAGGTTGCTCATGCCCATGCCATCAGAAGCCCTATAAGAGTGAGCATTATATAGCCAAGATAAAGCGGAAGGCTCCCGGACTGAAGGTGTCGTATCTTCAAGGCCGCCTTGCCCACAAAGGAGGTAAGGGGCCTGTACAGGTAATTTTCGAGAAAAGGCGTGATGCCGGACTGGTAGGTGATACCCGAAACAAAGAGGGGTTTTAGCTTAAAGGATATCCTTACCTCTTTCCTTGGCCTGTAGATGGTCTTGAATATCACCCGCAAGGGCTTTGTAAAGGCGGTCGCCGTGTACTGCATGCGCGGTGTTAGCGCCCTGATGCCGCAGTCCCAGGAGTTCGCATAGGTTATTTTTCTATTTCTGCCCCACGTGCCGGCCAGGGCAAGAATGATCAGGAGCCCCAAGAGCATTGAAACAAGGATGGCGGCGGGCCAGAACCCGGAAAAACCGCCTGCTATGATCAAGGGAGAATGGAGGGGGCCAGCGCTCCCCATCTCTTTAAGCCCGGCAAACGGCATGGCGCTTATGAGCCGCAGCATGATGCGCGGCGCCACGCCCAGAAGCAGGCACATGGCGGCAAGAAATCCAAGGGCGGCGGTGACTGGAAGACCCGCCTCTTTCGCATCGCGCGCCTTCGGGCTCCTCGGAAGCCCCAGGAATGCCACCCCGAAGGCCTTCACGAAAGCGGCGGCGGCCAGGGCCCCTGTCAGGGCGAGTGCGGCCCCCCCGAGAAGGGTTATGACCTTTGAGTACGCCAGCGGGGTGCTGCTTCCCAGAATCAGGGCCTGGAACGTAAGCCATTCGCTGACAAAGCCGTTAAATGGGGGCAGGGCGCATATGGCCACCGAGCCCGCAAGAAAGAAAAGCCCCGTGTAAGGCATTCGCTTTAAGAGCCCGCCCATATCCTCAAGGTTTTTTGAATGAGCTCCGTGCAGGACCGAGCCCGAGCCTAAAAACAGCAGGCCCTTGAACATGGCGTGGTTCATCGTGTGGTAAAGGGCCGCGGCAAGGGCCAGGCCCGCCAGCGCCGTCTGGCCGAACGAATAAAAGACAATGGCCGCCCCTGTGCCCAAAAGTATTATCCCTATGTTTTCGACGCTGCTATAGGCCAGGAGCCTTTTCAGGTCCTTCTCCATCAGGGCGTAGAGCACGCCCAGAACAGAAGAGGCCGCGCCCGTTGCCAGCACCACCACGCCCCACCAGGTGGCGTAATGGGCGCCG